>NZ_JBEXLA010000014.1:0-216088 GCF_040609715.1 Streptomyces sp. NPDC004610
CCCCCCAAGCCATCAACTCGACAGGGGGAGAGAGTCATGCCAACTCCGGAGGCCGGGCGCCCCATTGCGGGGCCACCAAGAAGGTAATGGGGGGGGACGAGGGGCAGGACGGCCGTCCCTGACCACCGCCCGGACGACCGCCCCGGGACCCGGCATCGGTGTGCGGGACAGACGACCGGCCCGGGACCCGGCATCCGTGCGGGACAATGGAGGACATGCCCTCCGCCCTTCCCGACGGCGACCCCGTCCCCGCCGACGGCTCGCTGCCCGCGTCCGCGCTCGCCGGGGCCGCGGACCGCCCCCTCGGCTTCTATCTCCACGTCCCGTACTGCGCGACCCGCTGCGGCTACTGCGACTTCAACACCTACACCGCGACCGAGCTGCGCGGCTCGGGCGGCGTCCTCGCCTCCCGGGACAACTACGCCGACACCCTGATCGATGAGATCCGCCTCGCCCGCAAGGTCCTCGGCGACGACCCCCGCGAGGTCCGCACGGTCTTCGTCGGCGGCGGTACGCCGACCCTGCTGGCCGCCGGTGACCTCGTCCGGATGCTGGGGGCGATCCGTGCCGAGTTCGGGCTCGCGGCGGACGCGGAGATCACCACCGAGGCGAACCCGGAGTCGGTCGACCCGGCGTATCTGGCGGCCCTGCGCGAGGGCGGCTTCAACCGGGTCTCCTTCGGTATGCAGAGCGCCCGCCGGCACGTCCTGAAGGTCCTGGACCGCACCCATACCCCCGGCCGCCCCGAGGCATGCGTGGCGGAGGCCCGCGCGGCCGGCTTCGACCACGTCAACCTCGATCTGATCTACGGCACCCCCGGCGAGTCCGACGACGACTGGCGCGCGTCCCTGGACGCGGCCCTGTCCGTCGGTCCGGACCACATCAGCGCCTACGCCCTGATCGTCGAGGAGGGCACCCAGCTGGCCCGCCGGATCCGCCGCGGCGAGGTCCCGATGACCGACGACGACGTCCACGCCGACCGCTATCTGGTCGCCGACGCCGTCCTCGCGGAGGCCGGATTCGACTGGTACGAGGTGTCCAACTGGGCCACCTCGGACGCCGGGCGCTGTCTGCACAACGAGCTGTACTGGCGCGGCGCCGACTGGTGGGGCGCGGGGCCCGGCGCCCACTCCCATGTGGGCGGGGTGCGCTGGTGGAACGTCAAGCACCCGGGCGCGTACGCGGCGGCACTGGCCCAGGGCCGCTCACCGGGTGCGGGCCGTGAACTCCTCTCCGCGGAGGACCGCAGGGTGGAGCGGATCCTGCTGGAACTGCGCCTGCGCGAGGGCGTCCCCCTGGCCCTGCTCCGCAAGAAGGGCCGAGAGGCCGCCGAGGACGCCCTGGCCTCCGGCCTCCTGGAACCGACCCCGTACGCGGAGGGCCACGCGGTCCTGACCCTGCGGGGACGGTTGCTGGCGGACGGGGTGGTCAGGGATCTGGTGGACTGATCACCCGGGGGAGTGACGCGGCGCGGAACGGGAGTTCGGGCCCTAGCCTGATCCGTAGGCTGTCCGCGTTCTTGCGGCGGCGGAGAGCGGAGGATCACGGAGATGACCGCTGTGGATGATCGCCAGACGCACGAAGCCTACGAGAGTCTCGTCATTCCCGAAGGCTTCAAAGCCGAGCTCATCCGGGGGGAAATCGTGATGATGGCCGGGCCCGACAAGGTCCACAACCGTATCGTCCAGTCCGTGCAGGACCAGATCCCCGCCGACCGCTGGGACCGGCTCCAGACTCAGGACGTGGCCTTTCCTGAGCTGAACAGCGAGCCCCAGCCGGATCTCGTCGTCATGGAACTCGGCGCTGACGACAGCGCGGGACGCCTCGTCCCCGCCCCGGCCGTGACCCTGCTGCTTGAGGTCGTGTCCCGGACCAGCGCCAACCGGGACTATGTGCGCAAGCGGGCCCTCTATGCCGCGGGACGCATTCCCGTGTACCTCATCATCGATCCGTTCCAGGCCAAGTGCGTCGTGCTGTCGGAGCCGTCCGGTGACGGACTCACGGCCGACTACCTGGACGAGCACTCCCGGAAGTTCGGGGACCCGGTCTGGCTGCCCCTCGTCGAGATCGAGCTGGACACCAGCAAGTTCGGCACCCTCCCACCGCTCACTCTGGTGCCGTGACGAAATCGATCAGCTCCTCCACCCTCCCCAGCAGCTCCGGCTCCAGGTCGCGGTAGGAGCCGACCCGTTCCAGGATCGCCTGCCAGACCGCGCCCGTGTTCTCCGGCGGCCAGCCCAGTGCCCGGCACACGCCCGTCTTCCAGTCCTGGCCGTGGGGGACCTTCGGCCAGGCGGGGATGGAGAGGGCGGCGGGCTTCACCGCCTCCCAGATGTCGATGTAGGGATGGCCCACCACCAGGGCGTGGTCGCTGGTCACGGACTGGGCGATCCGCCACTCCTTGGTGCCGGGCAGCAGATGGTCCACCAGGACGCCGAGACGGGCGTCGGGGCCGGGATCGAACGCGGCGACGATCGCCGGGAGGTCGTCGACGCCCTCCAGGTACTCCACGACCACGCCCTCGATCCGCAGATCGTCGCCCCACACCTTCTCGACCAGCTCGGCGTCGTGCCGTCCCTCGACATAGATACGGCCCGCGCGGGCCACCCGCGCGCGGGCGCCCGGTACGGCGACGGAGCCGGAGGCGGTGCGGGTGGGCCGTACCGGAGCCGTGCCCGTGCCGGACGGGCGGACCAGGGTGACCACCCGGCCCTCCAGCAGAAAGCCGCGCGGCTCCAGCGGGAAGACCCGGTGCTTGCCGAAGCGGTCCTCCAGCGTGACCGTGCCCGCCTCGCAGCGGATCACCGCGCCGCAGAAACCGGTGCCGGGCTCCTCCACCACGAGACCGGGGTCCGCGGGGACCTCGGGAACGGGCTTCGGCTTCTTCCACCCAGGGGTGAGATCCGCAGAGTACTGGCGCATTCGGATGACGATAGTTCCGGGCGGGGAGAAGCCGGTGCCCGGTCAGGGCGACACGCCGAAACGGGCCGCCAGCGCGGCCCGCTGTTCCCGGACGAACGCCGCCCCCACCACCGCCCCGTGACCGGGCACATACAGGGCGTCCTCGCCGCCCAGCGCCAGCAGCCGGTCCAGCGCCCCCGGCCACCGCTCCGGCACGGCGTCCGGCCCCGCCTGCGGAGCGCCCGACTCCTCGACCAGGTCACCGCAGAACACCACCGCCGGATCACCCGGCACCAGCACGGCCAGGTCGTACGCGGTGTGCCCGGGACCGGCGTTCACCAGCAGCACCCGCGGGCCGCCGCCCAGGTCGAGGGCCCGCTCGCCGGTGATCTCGTGGGCGGGGGCGGACAGACGGGCGGCGGCCCGCGCCGCGTCCGCCTCCGGCAGCCCGTGGCGCACCGCGTCCGCCCGCAGCTCCTCCCGCGCCCCGGGGGCGGTGAGCGCCGCCGCCAGCCCCGTCGCGCCGAACACCTCCGCCTCCCCGAACGCCGCCATGCCGAGCACATGGTCGAAGTGCGGGTGGGTGAGCGCGAGATGGGTCACCGGGCCGTCCGCCAGCCGCCGCGCCTGATCGCGCAGTGCCGTGCCCTCGCGCGCGCTCGACCCCGCGTCGATCAGCAGCGCCCCGCCCGCGCCGCGCACCAGCCCCACCGTGCAGTCCCAGCCCGGCAGCCGGGACCGTCCGACGCCGGACCGCAGCCGCTCCCAGCCCAGCTCTTCCCAAGTGACCCTCATACGGCGACGCTAGCGGTACGCCCCGCCCCACAGCCCCGTACGGCCCGTCCGGACCGGCCTTGCCCGGCCCGCACCCCACCGCCGTACACTGGGCCGGGCAGGGTTGGCACTCGGTGATGCAGAGTGCCAGGGACAGTGCCGGGGTAGACGGTGGTGGACGGGGCGCGGGACGACGGCCGCAGGAGGTGTGCGCGGGATGCTCAGTGAACGAAGACTTCAGGTGCTGCGCGCCATCGTCCAGGACTACGTCGGCACCGAGGAGCCGGTCGGTTCCAAGGCGCTCACCGAGCGGCACAACCTGGGCGTCTCCCCGGCCACCGTGCGCAACGACATGGCGGCCCTGGAGGACGAGGGCTTCATCGCGCAGCCGCACACCTCCGCCGGGCGCATCCCGACGGACAAGGGCTACCGCCTCTTCGTCGACAAGCTCGCCGAGGTCAAGCCGATGTCCGGCGCCGAGCGGCGCGCCATCCAGAGCTTCCTGGACGGCGCCGTCGACCTCGACGACGTCGTGGGGCGCACGGTACGGCTGCTCGCCCAGCTCACCCGGCAGGTCGCCGTCGTCCAGTACCCCTCGCTGACCCGGTCCACGGTCCGCCATGTCGAACTGCTGGCGCTGGCGCCCGCGCGCGTGATGCTGGTGCTGATCACCGACACCGGGCGGGTCGAGCAGCGGCTGGTGGACTGCCCGGCGCCGTTCGGCGAGGCGTCGCTCGCGGATCTGCGGGCCCGGCTCAACAGCCGGGTGGCCGGCCGCCGCTTCCCGGATGTGCCGCCCCTGGTCCAGGATCTGCCCGAGAGCTTCGAAGCCGAGGACCGGGGGACCGTCCAGACGGTACTCTCCACACTCCTGGAGACGCTGGTCGAGCAGACCGAGGAGCGCCTGATGATCGGCGGCACGGCCAATCTCACCCGCTTCGGACATGATTTTCCCCTCACCATCCGCCCCGTCCTGGAGGCGCTGGAGGAGCAGGTCGTCCTCCTCAAACTGCTGGGCGAGGGGATGGATTCGGGCATGACCGTCCGGATCGGTCATGAGAACGCCCATGAGGGACTCAACTCCACCTCCGTCGTGTCGGTGGGCTACGGTTCGGGCGGCGAGGCGGTTGCCAAGCTCGGCGTGGTCGGACCGACCCGCATGGATTACCCGGGAACGATGGGAGCGGTACGCGCAGTGGCACGGTACGTCGGACAGATCCTGGCGGAGTCGTAAGTGGCCACGGACTACTACGCCGTTCTCGGCGTGCGCCGCGACGCGTCGCAGGAAGAGATCAAGAAGGCGTTCCGCCGGCTCGCACGCGAGCTGCACCCGGACGTCAACCCCGACCCGAAGACCCAGGAGCGGTTCAAGGAGATCAACGCCGCTTACGAGGTGCTCTCGGACCCGCAGAAGAAGCAGGTCTACGACCTCGGCGGCGATCCCCTCTCGCAGGCGGGCGCCGGTGCGGGCGCGGGCTTCGGCGCGGGCGGCTTCGGCAACTTCTCGGACATCATGGACGCGTTCTTCGGCACGGCGTCGCAGCGCGGACCGCGCTCGCGCACCCGCCGGGGCCAGGACGCCATGATCCGCATCGAGATCGAACTGGACGAGGCCGCCTTCGGCACGACCAAGGACATCCAGGTCGACACGGCGATCGTCTGCTCCACCTGCAACGGCGAGGGCGCCGCCCCCGGCACCACCGCGCAGACCTGTGACATGTGCCGCGGCCGGGGCGAGGTCTCCCAGGTCACCCGGTCCTTCCTGGGCCAGGTCATGACCTCCCGCCCCTGCCCCCAGTGCCAGGGCTTCGGCACGGTCGTACCGACCCCCTGCCCGGAGTGCGCCGGCGACGGCCGGGTCCGCTCCCGGCGCACCCTCACCGTGAAGATCCCGGCCGGTGTCGACAACGGCACCCGGATCCAGCTCGCCGGTGAGGGCGAGGTCGGCCCCGGCGGCGGCCCCGCCGGTGACCTCTACGTCGAGATCCACGAACTGCCGCACTCCGTCTTCCAGCGCCGCGGCGACGATCTGCACTGCACGGTGACCATCCCCATGACCGCGGCCTCCCTCGGCACCAAGGTGCCGCTGGAGACCCTCGACGGCATGGAGGAGGTCGACATCCGGCCCGGCACCCAGTCCGGCCAGTCGATCCCCCTGCACGGCCGGGGCGTCACGCATCTGCGCGGCGGCGGACGCGGCGATCTCATCGTCCATGTCGAGGTGCAGACCCCGACCAAGCTGGACCCCGAGCAGGAACGGCTGCTACGGGAGCTCTCCAAGCTGCGGGGCGAGGAGCGGCCCACGGGCCAGTTTCAACCCGGCCAGCAAGGGCTGTTCTCCCGACTGAAGGACGCGTTCAACGGGCGCTGAGACGCCGGGAGGGGATGGGGCGGCTGCCGCCGGGGCTTCGGCTTCGGGTCCGGTGGGCGGCCCGGTCTTCGGGGCGGTGCGGGGCGGTTCGGTGCGGGGCTGGTCTGCGGTCCGGGGCCGCACGGTCTGCGGCCGGGTGCACGGTCCGGTCCCCGGCGTGGTGCGGGGCTGATCTCCGGCGTGGTGCGGGGCTGGTCTCCGTCCGGTGTCGGCCCGATGCGCGGTCCGGTGTACGCGCCCGGTCGGTCTCCCTCCGGCGCGGCGGGTGGTCCGTGGTCCAGGGTGCGACTTGGTGGGCGGTCCCGAGCCTGACCGGCGCGGTCCACGGCGTGGCTCCGTCCGCCGGCCCGGAGCGTCGCCCGGCGCGGTCCAGATCCGACCCCGTCCGGCCGAGGGTGACCTGGCGTGGTCCGCCGCGTGGCCCCGTTCAGCCCGGAGCCTGACCCTGGCGTGGTCCAGAGCCAGCCCTCCGCCCGGCCCGGAGCGCCGCCCGGCGTGGTCCACCACTGCGGCCCGTCCGGCCCGAGCGTGTCCCGCCGTCGTCCCAAGCCAGCCCCGCCCGGCGTGGCCCAGGGCCGACGCCACCCGCCCCCCACCGTCGCCCGGCGTGGTCCGGAGTCCCACCCCGTGCCGTCCACACTCCGACCCTGCGTGGTCCAGAGCCCGGCCCCCGCGTGGTCCACGACGTGACCCCCGTCCGGTCCCCAGCGCCACCCCGCGTGGTCCACAGCATCGCCCCCACCCGGTCCACACCGTGACCCCGCATGGTCCACAACAGCGCCCCCACCCGGTCCGCACCGTGACCCCGCATGGTCCGGAATCCGGCCCCGTCCGGTCCACCCCACCACCCCACCCCCCGGCCCCGAAATCCGCCCCCGCGTTTGTCCCCATCCGTCCCCATGCCTCTGGCCTATGCCGGGCGTAAGGGCGGATTCGGAGCTTCACGGGGGACGTGACAACATGCGGTCATGTCCTCCGCGCTGACCGATCTCTTTCCGCACCCGATCGTGCAGGCCCCCATGGCGGGCGGCGTCTCCGTGCCGCATCTGGCGCTCGCCGTGTCCGAGGCCGGTGGGCTCGGGTTCCTCGCCGCCGGGTACAAGACGGCCGACGGCATGTACCAGGAGATCAAGCAGCTGCGCGGGCTCACCAACAAGCCCTTCGGCGTCAACCTCTTCATGCCCCAGCCCGACACCGCCGACCCCGCCGCCGTCGATGTCTACGCCCATCAGCTGGCCGGTGAGGCCGCCTGGTACGAGGCCGAGCTGGGCGACCCCGACAGTGGCCGCGACGACGGCTACGACGCCAAGCTCGCCGTACTCCTCGACAACCCCGTACCCGTGGTCTCGTTCCACTTCGGGGTGCCCGCGCCCGAGGTCCTGGAGTCGTTGCGCCGGGCCGGGACCCTCACCCTGGTCACCGCCACCACCCCCGAGGAGGCCCTCGCCGTGCAGCGGGCCGGGGCGGGCGGTGTGATCGCCCAGGGCCTGGAGGCCGGTGGCCACCAGGGCACCCACCGCGACCTCGCCGAGAACGACGGCTCCGGACTCGGCCTGCTCTCCCTCGTCGCCCAGATCCGCGAGGCCGTCGCCCTGCCGATCGTGGCCGCCGGCGGCATCATGCGCGGCTCCCAGATCGCCGCCGTCCTCGCCGCAGGCGCCCAGGCCGCCCAGCTCGGCACCGCCTTCCTCATCACCCCCGAGTCCGGCGCCAACCCCCTGCACAAGCGGGCCCTCACCGACCCCCTCTTCGGCCGTACCCAGCTCACCCGCGCCTTCTCCGGCCGCCCCGCCCGCGGCCTGGTCAACCGCTTCCTGCGCGAGCACGGCCCCTACGCCCCCTCCGCCTACCCCGAGATCCACCATCTGACCTCGCCGCTGCGCAAGGCCGCCGCCAAGGCCGGGGACGCCCAGGGCATGGCCCTGTGGGCGGGGCAGGGCCACCGGATGGCCCGGGAGATGCCCGCCGCCCAGCTGATCGAGGTACTGGTCGCCGAACTCGCCGTGACCGGCGCCGCGGTGTCCGCCCAGGGCGGTGCCGGATGACCGCCCCGGTCTTCGTCGTCGCGCACTTCCACGCCGGGGACGGCGGACGGTTCGTGCTGGACGGCGCCGAGGGCCGCCACGCGGTCTCCGTGAAGCGGCTGCGGCCCTGCGAGGACGTGATCCTCACCGACGGCGCCGGACGCTGGGCGGACTGCGTGGTCACCGGCACCGAGGGCAAGGACCGGCTGATCGTCCAGCTGGACAGCGTCGCCGAGGACCCCGCCCCCGAGCCCCGCCTCACCGTCGTCCAGGCGCTGCCCAAGGGCGACCGCGGTGAGGTCGCCGTCGAGACCATGACCGAGGTCGGGGTCGACGCGATCGTGCCCTGGGCCGCCACCCGCTGCATCACGCAGTGGAAGGGCGAACGCGCTGCCAAGGGCCTGGCCAAGTGGCGGAACACCGCCCGCGAGGCCGGTAAGCAGTCCCGCCGCACCCGCTTCCCCGAGATCGCCGCCCTCCACACCGGCAAGGAGGTCGCCGATCTGCTCGCCGCCGCCGACTTCGCCGCCGTGCTCCACGAGAGCGGCGAGAACGCGCTCGCCACGGCCGAACTGCCCGCCACCGGCACGATCGTGCTGGTCGTCGGACCCGAGGGCGGTGTCACCCCCGAGGAGCTCGCGCTGTTCGAGGCGGCCGGGGCCCGGCCCCACCAACTCGGACCGACCGTGCTGCGCACCTCGACCGCAGGCACCGCCGCCGCGGCCCTGCTGCTGGGCCGCACCGGCCGCTGGTCGTCCTGAACGGCCTTCCCCGAACCGCCACTCGCACCGTCACCCGAACCATCACTCGAACCATCACCCGGACTGTCACCCAGAACGAGACCCCGCAATCCCGTGCGCCCCGAAGGCGTACTACCGCGACGGCCCCGACGATGGCACGCTGCCTTCCATGGGGGCAGCAGCGCACCGGGCATGGCGGACGGCACGGCAGACGGTACGGCGGACCCCGGCGGGGCGCCGGGCGCGGCGGGCGGCCGGTGCCGCCCTGGGCGTGCTGCTCGGCGTGGGCGCGACCGTCGCCTGCGAGCCGGTGAACACCCTGTCCACCGCGACGATCACCTTCACCAGCGACCAACTCCTCACCCGGGAACTGGAGCGCCGCGACACCCGGGTGCGCTGGCTCACCTGCACCGCCGACTACGGCGACCGCGCCACCCCCAGCCCCTCCGCGAGCGAGAACACCGTCGCCGATGTCGACTGCGAGGGCCATACCACCGACGGCAAGGACATCACCGTCACCGGCAAGGTCACCCGGGCGGTGAGAGGGGCCTGCATCCGCGGTGACCTCACCGCCAAGGTCGACGGCAAGCAGCTCTTCCAGATCACCGCCCTCGGCGACTGCGACGCCACCGGCGCCCCGCCGGTCAATCAGCCGGGCGGCGGCGCCGGACCCACCGCCACGGTCACCGTCACCCGGACCGTCTACTGCCAGAGCGACCCCCAGTGCTGGCCAGAGGGCAAATGAACCCTCCCTTCCGGGCGCCGGGGCCCGCTCCGCGCCAAGGCCGCGGCAAGTGATCCCAAACCCCTGTGCGGAATCGCCGCACCTGCATAGGGTGATCGGGTGATTCAGTCCCCAGCGCCTGCGTACCTCCGGTTTCCGCATGTCCAGGGCGAGTTGGTCGCCTTCGTCGCCGAGGACGACGTCTGGATCGCCCCGCTGGAGGGCGGGCGGGCCTGGCGCGTCAGCGCCGACAACATGCCCGTCACCATGCCGCGCATCTCGCCCGACGGCACCGCCGTCGCCTGGACCTCCACCCGTGACGGCGCCCCCGAGGTCCATCTCGCCCCCGTCGACGGCGGCCCCTCCCGGCGGCTGACCCACTGGGGCAGCGCCAAGACCCAGGTCCGCGGCTGGACCCCCGACGGCCGGATCCTCGCCCTCTCCACCCACGGCCAGGCCAGCCTGCGCCGCACCTGGGCCCGCGCGCTCCCGCCCGACGGCGGCCCCGCCGAGACCCTCCCGTACGGCCCCGTCGGCGATGTCGTCCACGGCCCCGCCACCGTCCTGCTGTCCGCCCCCATGGGCCGCGAGGCCGCCTGGTGGAAGCGCTACCGGGGCGGCACGGCCGGCAAGCTCTGGATCGACCGCGACGGCGACGGCGGCTTCGTCCGGCTCCACGAGGACCTCGACGGGAACCTGGAGTGCCCGGTCTGGGTGGGGGAGCGGCTCGCGTTCCTCTCCGACCACGAGGGCACCGGAGCCCTCTACTCCTCCCTCGCCGACGGCACCGGCCTGCGCCGCCACACCCCCCTGGACGGCTTCTACGCCCGCCAGGCGTCCGGCGACGGCACCCGGGTGGTGTACGCGTCCGCCGGTGAGCTGTGGCTCCTGGACGACCTGGACCCCGGCACCGCGCCCCGCCCCCTGGACGTACGCCTCGGCGGGCAGCGCACCGACCGCCAGCCCTACCCCGTCAACGCCGCCCGCTGGTTCGGCGCCGCCTCGCCCGACCACACCGCCCGCGGCAGCGCGGTCGCCGTCCGCGGCGCCGTCCACTGGGTCACCCACCGCTCCGGCCCGGCCCGCGCCCTCGCCGCCGACCCCGGCGTCCGCAACCGGCTGCCGCACACCTTCCGCGTCGACGGCGAGGAACGGGTGGTGTGGGTCACCGACGCCGAGGGCGAGGACGCCCTCGAATTCGCCCCCGCCACCGGCACCGCCCCCGACGCCACCCCCCGCCGCATCGGCGCCGGGCAGCTCGGCCGGGTCCTGGAGCTGGCCGTCGCCCCCGACGGCAGCCGGATCGCCGTCGCCGCGCACGACGGACGGCTGCTGCTGGTCGAGCGGGAGAGCGGCGAGATCCGCGAGGTCGACCGCAGCGAGGACGGCGACGTCGCCGACCTCGCCTTCTCCCCCGACTCCGGCTGGCTGGCCTGGTCCCACCCCGGCCCCCGCCCGCTCAGCCAGCTCCGCCTCGCCCACACCACCGACCTCACCGTCACCGAGGCGACCCCGCTGCGCTTCCAGGACTACGCGCCCGCCTTCACCCCCGACGGCAAGCACCTCGCCTTCCTCTCCAACCGCTCCTTCGACCCGGTCTACGACGAACACGTCTTCGACCTCGCCTTCGTCGTCGGCGACCGCCCCCACCTCATCACCCTGGCCGCGACCACCCCGTCCCCCTTCGGACCGCAGCGCCACGGACGGCCCTTCGAGGCGCCGGACAAGGACGAGACCCCCGAGGGCGAGGGCACCCCGGCCACCCGGATCGACCTCGACGGCCTCGCCGACCGGATCGTCCCCTTCCCGGTGGAGGCGGGCCGCTACTCCAACCTCCGGGCCGCCAAGGACGGCGTCCTGTGGCTGCGCCACCCCGTGCAGGGCGTCCTCGGCGCCTCCCGGGCCACCCCGGACGCCCCCGACCCCAAGACCGAGCTGGAGCGCTACGACCTCGCCCAGCAGCGCATCGAGCATCTCGCCGCCGACGCCGACCACTTCGAGGTCAGCGGCGACGGCAAACGCGTCCTGCTGTGGACCGACGGCCGCCTCAAGGTCGTCCCCAGCGACCGGCGGGCCTCCGGCGACGACGACAGCGACAGCAACATCACCGTCGACCTCGCCCGCATCCGCCAGCAGGTCGACCCCGGCGCCGAGTGGCTCCAGATGTACGACGAGACCGGCCGCATCATGCGCGACCACTTCTGGCGCCCCGACATGAACGGCGTCGACTGGACCGCCGTCCTCGACCGCTACCGGCCCCTCGTCGACCGGATCGCCACCCACGACGACCTGGTCGACCTCCTCTGGGAGGTCCAGGGCGAACTGGGCACCTCCCACGCCTATGTCATCCCCCGCGGCCACGGCGGCGGCTCCGCCCGGCAGGGCCTGCTCGGCGCCGACCTCTCCCGCCACGAGGACGGCACCTGGCGCATCGACCGGATCCTCCCCTCCGAGACCTCCGACCCCGACGCCCGCTCCCCGCTCGCCGCGCCCGGCGTCGCCGTCCGCGCCGGGGACACGATCACCGCCATCGGCGGCCGTCCGGTCGACCCGACCACCGGCCCCGGACCCCTCCTGACCGGCACGGCGGGCAAACCCGTCGAGCTGACCGTCTCCCCGGCCGACGGCGGCGACCCCCGCCACGCCGTCGTCGTCCCCCTCGCCGACGAGGAACCGCTCCGCTACCACGCCTGGGTCGCCGACCGCCGCGCCTACGTCCACGACCGCTCCGGCGGCCGTCTCGGCTACCTCCACGTCCCCGACATGCAGGCCCCCGGCTGGGCCCAGATCCACCGCGACCTGAGGGTCGAGGTCGCCCGGGAGGGGCTCGTCGTGGACGTCCGGGAGAACCGGGGCGGCCACACCTCCCAGCTCGTCGTGGAGAAACTGGCCCGCCGGATCGTCGGCTGGGCGGTCCCGCGCGGAATGCGGCCCTACAGCTACCCCCGGGACGCCCCGCGCGGCCCCGTCGTCGCCGTCGCCAACGAGTTCTCCGGCTCCGACGGCGACATCGTCAACGCGGCGATCCGCGCCCTCGGCATCGGCCCGGTGGTCGGCACCCGCACCTGGGGCGGGGTGATCGGCATCGACAGCCGCTACCACCTGGTCGACGGCACCCTGATCACCCAGCCGAAGTACGCCTTCTGGCTGGAGGGCTACGAGTGGGCCGTGGAGAACCACGGCGTCGACCCGGACGTGGAAGTAGTCCAACGCCCCCAGGACTGGGCGGCCGACCTGGACCGCCAACTCGACGAGGCGATAGCGCTGGCGCTGGCCGCCCTGGACACGACCCCGGCGAAGACACCACCGAGGGTGGGCTGAGGGGGCGGGCCCCTTACAACAGGCGGGAGGGGCCAACGCCCTGCTTTTCAGGGGCGCGGGGCTGGTTCCGATGTGCGGCTCCGCCGCGGATACGCCGCAAGGGCCATCGCCCTGCTTTTCAGGGGCACGGGGCTGTGTCGACGTGCGGCTCCGCCGCGTGGGCGCGACCAGCCAGCCACCCACCCGCACTCACCCCCCACCCCCACCACCCCCCACCCCCCAAACACCCACCGACGCTACGATGCAGGTCGTACGCCGCCCACCCCCCGGAGGGACCACCATGGCTGGGGAGCCCCAGGACGACTGCCTGTTCTGCAAGATCGTCGGGGGTCAGATCCCGGCGACCATCGTGCGCGAGACGGAGACGACCGTAGCCTTCCGGGACATCAACCCCCAGGCACCCACCCACGTCCTGGTCATCCCCAAGACGCACTACGCCAACGCTGCCGACCTCGCCGCCGCGGAGCCCCAGATCGCCGCGGACATCCTGCGCGAGTCCCGTGCCGTCGCCGACGACGACCACCTGGAGAGCTACCGCATCGTCTTCAACACCGGCACCGGCGCCGGCCAGACCGTCTTCCACGCGCACGCCCACGTCCTCGGCGGACGCGGCATGCAGTGGCCCCCGGGATAACGCCGGGTGTCCGTCCGTGAACTGGTGGTGCTCGGCACCGCGAGCCAGGTGCCGACCCGCCACCGCAACCACAATGGCTACTTCCTCCGCTGGGACGGCGAGGGCATCCTCTTCGACCCCGGCGAGGGCACCCAGCGCCAGATGCTGCGCGCCTCCGTCGCCGCCCACGACGTGCACCGCATCTGCGTCACCCACTTCCACGGCGACCACAGCCTCGGCCTCGCCGGAGTGATCCAGCGCATCAACCTCGACCGGGTCCCGCACCCCGTCACCGCGCACTTCCCCCGCTCCGGACAGCACTACTTCGACCGGCTGCGCCACGCCACCGCCTACCGCGAGACCGTGTCGCTCACCGAGGCCCCCGTCGACACCGACGGCGACCTCGCGGTGACCCCCGCCTACACCCTCCAGGCCCGCCGTCTCTCCCACCCGGTGGAGTCGTACGGCTACCGGCTGGTGGAACCCGACGGGCGGCGGATGCTGCCCGAACGGCTCGCCGCGCACGGCATCCGGGGCACGGACATCGGCCGGATCCAGCGCGAGGGCACGCTGGACGGGGTCGGGCTCGACCAGGTCAGCGAGGTCCGCCGCGGACAGCGGTTCGCGTTCATCATGGACACCCGGCTCTGCGAGGGCGTCCACGCCCTGGCCGAGGGCTGCGACCTGCTCGTCATCGAGTCGACGTTCCTGGACGAGGACGAGCGGCTCGCCGTCGAGCACGGGCATCTGACGGCGGGCCAGGCCGCCCGCGTCGCCCGCGACAGCGGCGTACGGCATCTGGTGCTCACCCACTTCAGCCAGCGCTACCCCGACCCGGAGGAGTTCGAGCGGCAGGCGCGGGACGCCGGCTTCACGGGCGATCTCACCGTCGCCCACGACCTCCAGCACGTCCCGTTCCCCAAACGCCGGACCTAGCCGCCCTCCCCCGCCGTCCCGGCCGTCCCGTACGCCCGCTGGGAGCTGGGCACGGCCGGGGTGCCGACGGCGATCTCCAGGACCTCCACGGGCTCCTGGGCGCGCGGGCCGCCCGTGCGCACGGCGACCAGGGTCATCGGGACGGCCACCACCGCCAGCCCGGCCGCCAGCACGACCCCTATCGCCGGGAACCCCGCCCACGCGGCCAGCGCACTGCCCACCAGCGGCCCCGCAGCCGTCCCCAGGGACGCCGCCGAGCCCACCAGCACCGCCCACCGGCCGCGCGCGTCGAGCGAGGCGGCGAGACCGATGACATGGGCCAGGACGACCGGATAGACGGCGTTCCAGGCGATCTCACCGACCGCGAACGCGGTCAGACCGGTCGCGGCGGCGCTGAGCGCCATACAGCCGGCGATCAGCGCCGTACCCGCCCCCAGCGACACCGCCGGTCCGAGCCACTGCCCCAGCGCACCCGCCACCAGCACCCCGACCAGCCCCGCACCCAGACCGAGCGCGAGCACCACCCCCACGGTCGCCTCGTCCAGCCGCGCCTGGGTGACGCCGATCCGGCCGCTGACCCCCCACAGCGCGTTCTGCGCCATCGCCCAGAACGGCATCGCGCCGACCAGCAGCAGCCCGTACCGGAGCCGGGCGGGCGGCACGCGCGCGGGCACCGGTTCGGCGGCCCCCGGCACGGACCCGGCCGTACGCGCCTCCAGGCGCCCGGTGAGCGGCCACACCGCCAGCGCGGCCAGCGCCATCACGGCGAACGGCAGCCCATGGCCGGGCCCCAGGTGCGGGGCCGTCACGAACACGGCACCCGCGAGCGTGGACACCGACAGCAGACCGAGCGCGGTCGCCCGGTGCGGTACGGGCCGGGCGGCGATCCCGGTGGCGGCGACCGCCGCCGCCGTACCCGAACCGGCCCCGCCGAGGACCGCGCCGAGGACGACCGCCGGTACGGAGGCGGTCAGCGCCGCGCCGCCGTAGCCGAGCACGGCGAGCGCCAGCCCGGCGCGGGCGAGGAGCCGGGCGCCGATCCGGTCGACCCGGGAGGCCAGCACGAACCCGGCCGACGCCGAACTCAGCAGCAGGGCGCTGCCCATGGCACCGGCCTGGGTGGCGGAGACGGCGAGCCGCGCGTCCAGCCGGCCGACGATGGTCGGAAGCAGATAGGGGGCGAGGTACCCGGCCGTGAACAGGGCGACCAGGGGCCGGGGCGAGGGAGAACGGGGCGCGGACACGGGCGTTCCAAGGCATGCGGAAGGAGCGGCGGAGGTGAGGGGAGCGCGACGACCGTCCAGGGACCAGGGCAAGGACCACGACTGGGACCACGACAGGGACCCGTACAGCGACCAGCACCAGCACCAGCACCAGGACAAGGGCGGGAACGGGGACGCAAACGGGGACCGGAAGGGAACAGGGACGAACCGGAACCCCGACGCCAGGGACGGGAACGCGCGGGCAATTTGTATCAAGCGGGGACAACGGGACGGGAGAGCCGCACGCGTGACGCGCAACATTTTGTTGAGGAGGGGCGTGTCCGCACGGACGAGCGCCCTCACGTACCTCCGGGACCGCTCCCGTACCCCCTCGTACCCCCGCCGTATCCCCTCCGTCCCTCCCCGTACCCCTCCGTACCCCTGACGCGCGCTCCCGCGCGCCCCGCCCCGGGTCACGGACCACTGTCAGTGCCGTGGTGCACACTGACCAGACCCGCACCACGTCAGGGAGCGCAAGTGAACGCCTCCAACGCCACCGCCCGAAAGGCGCCGCCGCACTGCCAGGTCGACCCACTGGCCGAACTCCGCAGACCGGACGACCCCCCGTGGGACGTCTACCTCACCGGCACCGTCTTCCTCGACATCATCTTCACCGGCCTCGACTCGGCCCCCGTGCGCGGCACCGAGTCCTGGGCGCGCGGCATGGGCTCCAGCCCCGGCGGCGTCGCCAACATGGCCACCGCCCTCGCCCGCCTCGGCCTGCGCACCTCCCTGGCCGCCGCCTTCGGCGACGACCACTACGGGGAGTACTGCTGGGACGCCCTGGAGACCGGCGAGGGCATCGACCTCACGCCCTCCCGCTCGATCCCCGGCTGGCACTCCCCGGTCACGGTCTCCATGGCCTACGACGACGAACGCACGATGGTCTCGCACGGCCACGAACCACCCCCCGCCGAAACCACCGCCCCCGACCACCCGCCCCACGCCCGCGCCGCCGTCGCCTCCCTCACCCCCGGCGTCCGCGCCCCCTGGATCGAACAGGCCGCCCGCAAGGGCACCCGGATCTTCGCCGACGTCGGCTGGGACGACACCGGCGCCTGGGACCTGGCCGGCCTCGCCGACCTGGAGCACTGCGAGGCGTTCCTGCCCAACGCCCAGGAGGCGATGCGCTACACCGGCACCGACTGCCCCCGCCGCGCCGCCCACGCCCTGACCCGCCACGTCCCGCTGGCCGTCGTCACCCTGGGCGCGGAGGGCGCCTACGCGGTGGACGGCCGGACCGGCGAGACCGCCGAGGTGCCCGCCATCGCCGTGGAGGCCCTGGACCCCACGGGCGCGGGGGATGTGTTCGTCGCCGGATTCGTCACCGGCACCCTCGCCGACTGGCCGCTCGCCGACCGCCTCGCCTTCGCCGGGCTGACCGCCGCGCTCTCCGTCCAGGAGTTCGGCGGCTCGCTGTCGGCGCCCGGCTGGTCGGAGATCGCCGCCTGGTGGCGCACGGTCCCGTCCCTGCCGGGCCAGGACCCCACGGCCCTGAGACGGTACGCGTTCCTGGACGGCCTGGCCCCCGGCGAACGCGCCAGACCCTGGCCGCTGCGCAGGGCGGTCCCCACCATCGGTTTCGGCCGTACGACCTGACCCCGGCCCGACCCCGCCCTGACCCCCTCGGGACCCGGAGCGACAGCCGCCGAAAAGCCCTACGGCGATGTCAGTGCCCCGTCGTACCCTGGGAACCGCGAGGCCGCCCTCAGCGACGCGGCCGTATCAAGGAGGAAAAGCAGGCGATCTGCGCCGGCCCATGACTCAGACACCCACAGCTCACACCCCCGCGCAGCAGCAGGCGAGAGCAGAGATCACGGTCCCCGCCCAGCACCCCATGGTCACCGTCCTGGGGTCCGGCGACTCGCTCCTGCGCGTGATCGAGAAGGCCTTCCCGGCAGCCGACATCCATGTCCGGGGCAATGAGATCAGCGCGACCGGTGACCCGGCGGAGGTCGCCATGGTCCAGCGCGTGTTCGACGAGATGATGCTGGTGCTCCGCACGGGGCAGCCGATGACGGAGGACGCCGTGGAACGCTCGATCGCCATGCTCAAGGCGAGCGACAACGGGGAGAGCGACGGGGCGGAGACCCCGGCGCAGGTGCTGACACAGAACATCCTGTCCTCGCGAGGCCGCACGATCCGCCCCAAGACCCTCAACCAGAAGCGGTACGTCGACGCCATCGACCACCACACCATCGTCTTCGGCATCGGCCCCGCCGGTACCGGCAAGACGTATCTGGCGATGGCCAAGGCGGTCCAGGCCCTCCAGTCCAAGCAGGTCAACCGCATCATCCTGACCCGCCCGGCGGTGGAGGCCGGCGAGCGCCTCGGCTTCCTCCCCGGCACCCTCTACGAAAAGATCGACCCCTACCTCCGCCCCCTCTACGACGCCCTGCACGACATGCTCGACCCGGACTCCATCCCCCGCCTGATGGCAGCCGGAACAATCGAGGTGGCACCGCTGGCGTATATGCGTGGCAGAGCGCAACCCGTTTTCACGAACGTGTTGACACCGGACGGCTGGCGGCCCATTGGTGACCTTCAGGTCGGTGACCTGGTCATCGGCTCCAACGGAGAGCCGACCCCGGTCCTCGGCGTCTACCCACAGGGCGAGAAGGACATCTACCGCGTCACGGCCCAGGACGGCTCCTGGACCCTGGCCTGCGGTGAGCACCTGTGGACGGTCAGGACGCGGGACGACAAGCGCCGGGACAAGCCGTGGCGGGTCCTGGAGACCCAGGACATGATCGGGAACCTGCGGGCGGGGCATTACCGCCGGTATGAGCTGCCGATGCTGACAGCTCCGGTCAGTTTCCCGGAGCGAGAGGTTCCGATGGACCCGTACGCTTTGGGTCTGCTCTTGGGTGACGGTTGTATCACCGGCAACATCACACCGATGTTCAGCACCGCCGACTCAGAGTTGGCATCTGCGCTGGAGACGGCCATCCCCGGCGTCAGGGTGCGTCACCATGCCGACTACAGCTACTTCCTGAATCGTGTGCCCACTCCGGGTGCTGCTGGTAGCCGGGTGTCCAATCCGGTCACGGCAATGCTGCGTTCTCTGGATCTCCTGGGCACACGTTCGCAGTCAAAGTTCGTACCGGATGACTACCTGCACAATTCTGCGGGAGTCCGGCTTGCTGTGCTCCAGGGTCTTCTGGACTCCGATGGCGGCCCCGTAACCCAGAAGGGCCGCACTTGCCGGGTCCAGTACACGACTACCTCCATCCTGCTCCGCGACGACATGATTGCACTCGTCAGGTCGCTGGGCGGGGTCGCGTACTCGCGCCGCCGAGCTGCCCAAGGGCGTAGTCCCGGAAAGGCCAACGGGCGAGATGTCCACCACCGCCGAGACACCCACGTCGTCGACATCCGCCTCCCCGAAGGCATCGAACCCTTCCGTCTCACCCGCAAACGCGACAAGTACCACGCGGCCGGTGGCGGCGGGCGTCCGATGCGGTTCATCGACGCGATCGAACCCGCGGGGCGGGAGGAGACTGTCTGCATCCAGGTGGCCGCCGAGGACTCGCTGTACGTCACACAGGACTACCTGCTGACGCACAACACCCTGAACGACGCCTTCATCATCCTGGACGAGGCTCAGAACACGAGTCCCGAGCAGATGAAGATGTTCCTCACCCGGCTCGGGTTCGATTCGAAGATCGTGATCACGGGTGATGTGACCCAGGTCGATCTGCCGAACGGGACCAAGTCGGGGCTGCGGCAGGTGCAGGACATCCTGGAGGGGCTGGACGACGTGCACTTCTCCCGGCTGTCGTCGCACGACGTCGTCCGGCACAAGCTGGTGGGCCGTATCGTCGACGCGTACGAGCAGTACGACAGCCAGAACGGCACGGAGAACGGCGCCCACCAGGGTGGTCGGAACAAGCGGAAGTAGACAAGCCAGCACTATGTCGATCGACGTCAACAACGAGTCCGGTACCGAGGTCGGCGAGCAGCGGATCCTCGACATCGCCCGCTACGCGCTGGCCCGGATGCGGATCCACCCGCTCTCCGAGCTGTCGGTGATCGTCGTGGACGCCGATGCGATGGAGCAGTTGCACATCCAGTGGATGGATCTGCCGGGCCCGACGGATGTGATGTCGTTCCCGATGGATGAGCTGCGTCCGCCGTCGAAGGACGACGAGGAGCCCCCGCAGGGGCTGCTCGGGGACATCGTGCTCTGTCCCGAGGTCGCCGCCAAGCAGGGCGCGGAGGCGGAGACCCAGCACTCCATGGACGAGGAGCTTCAGCTGCTCACCGTCCATGGGGTGCTGCATCTGCTGGGGTACGACCACGAGGAGCCGGACGAGAAGGCCGAGATGTTCGGTCTCCAGGCGGCCATCGTGGACGGCTGGCGCGCGGAGCAGGGCCTGACCGGTCCCTCCCCGGCCCCCACGGTGTCATGAGTATCCCGCTGATCACCGGGGCCGTGGCGCTGGTCGTCGTGGCCTGGCTGGCGGCCTGCGCGGAGGCCGGGCTCGCCCGGGTCTCCAGCTTCCGCGCCGAGGAGGCCGTACGGTCCGGGCGGCGCGGGAGCGCCAAGCTGGCGCAGGTCGCCGCGGATCCGACGCGGTATCTGAATGTGGCGCTGCTGGTGCGGGTGGCCTGTGAGATGGCCGCCGCCGCGCTGGTGACGTACGCCTGTCTCCAGGAGTTCCCGGCCACCTGGGAGGCGCTGCTGGTCGCCATCGGGGTGATGGTGCTGGTGTCGTATGTGGCGGTGGGGGTATCGCCGCGGACGATCGGGCGGCAGCATCCGCTGAACACGGCGACGGCGGCGGCGTATGTGCTGCTGCCGCTCGCGAGGATCATGGGGCCGATCCCGTATCTGCTGATTCTGATCGGTAACGCGCTGACGCCGGGCAAGGGGTTCCGGCGGGGGCCGTTCGCCTCCGAGGCCGAGCTGCGGGCGCTGGTGGATCTGGCGGAGCAGGAGTCGCTGATCGAGGACGACGAGCGCCGGATGGTGCACTCGGTCTTCGAGCTGGGCGACACCCTGGTCCGTGAGGTGATGGTGCCGCGGACCGATCTGGTGGTCATCGAGCGGTACAAGACCATCCGCCAGGCCCTCACCCTCGCCCTGCGCTCCGGCTTCTCCCGGATCCCGGTGACCGGTGAGAGCGAGGACGACATCGTCGGGATCGTCTATCTGAAGGATCTCGCGCGCAAGACGCACATCAGCCGGGACGCGGAGTCGGAGCTGGTGTCGACGGCGATGCGGCCCGCGTTCTTCGTCCCGGACACCAAGAACGCCGGGGATCTGCTGCGCGAGATGCAGAAGGAGCGCAACCATGTCGCGGTGGTGATCGACGAGTACGGCGGTACGGCCGGGATCGTTACCATCGAGGATATTTTGGAGGAGATCGTCGGCGAGATCACCGACGAGTACGACCGTGAGCTGCCGCCCGTGGAGGATCTCGGCGCGGGCCGCCATCGGGTCACGGCCCGGCTGGACATCGGCGATCTGGGCGAGTTGTACGGGCTTGAGGCGTATGACGACGAGGATGTGGAGACCGTCGGCGGGCTGCTCGCCAAGTGTCTGGGCCGGGTGCCGATCGCGGGCGCGAGCGCTGTGGTCGAGCTGCCGGACGGGCGGGCGCTGCGGCTGACGGCGGAGGCCGCGGCGGGTCGGCGGAACAAGATCGTGACGGTGCTGGTGGAGCCGGTCGGTCCGGACGGGTCGCCCGAGGGGGCGGCCGGGAGACCGGCGGTGTCGGCGCGGGAGCAGCAGGGGTGAGGGGCGCGGGATGACACCGCAGGAGCTGCGGGCGTTCTGTCTGTCGTTCAACGCGGCGGTGGAGGACTTCCCGTTCGGGCCGGAGACCTCGGTCTTCCGGGTGCTGGGCAAGCTGTTCGCGCTCAGTCATCTGGACGGGCGTCCGCTGACCGTCAATCTCAAGTGCGACCCCGAGGACGCGGTGCGGCTGCGGGCGGATCATCCCGGGCTGATCGTTCCCGGCTGGCATATGAACAAGCGGCACTGGAACACCGTGACGGTGGATGATGCGGAGCTGCCGGACCGGCTGGTCAGGGAGTTGGTGGAGGACTCGTACGACCTGGTCGTGGCGGGGTTGCCGCGGGCCGAGCGGCTGCGGCTGGACCGTCCCTGACGCGGGTGCGCGGGGGGTTCGTATGCTTCGGGCATGACCGACAGCAGCGCGCTCGACGCCGAGGACCGCAAGATCGTCACCCTGGCCCGTTCCGCCCGTGCCCGCAATGGGGTGCCCGAGGGGGCCGCCGTGCGGGACGAGACGGGGCGGACGTATGTCGCCGGGACGGTGGCGCTGGAGTCGCTGCGGCTGAGCGCGGTGCAGACGGCGGTGGCGATGGCGGTGGCGTCCGGGGCGCGGTCGCTGGAGGCGGCGGCGGTGGTGAGCGAGGCCGGGGAGATCGCCCCGGCGGATCTGGCGGCGGTGCGGGATCTGGGCGGGGCGGGGACGCCGGTGTTTCTGGCGGGGCCGGACGGGGAGGTCCGGGTGCGGGTGAGTGCGGGCTGATCGCTTCGGCGGCCCCTTCGATTCTGGTTCACCGCGTGTGACGCGCGTGAGCCGTATGACTTACCGGCGGTAACCTGGCCGGTTTTCGTCCTTACCCCGGTCCGTCGCTCCGGTATCAATAAAACCGCTGGTTCCGGCGGACCGTCAGAAACTCGACGCGTGTCCATGGTCGACGCGTGGCGTGCCGTCTCCCGTTCACCCCCACATGGCATCCCCCTACGGGAAGGGAACGCATCCCCATGAGCATCCCCCTGACACGCAAGCGAACAGGTATGAGCGCGGCCCTCGTGGTCGGCGCCCTCGCGGTCACCGGACTCGCCCTGGCGCCCACGGCGCTCGCCGTCACCCCCGCCACCGCCACCATCGACGCCGACTGCGGCAGCCTCGGCGGCGGCGCGGCCACCCTCACCGCCACCCAGAACGGCTCGGCGGCCACCGTCACCCTCACCTCCACCGACATCACCGCCCCGGTCGCCCTGGGCGCCGACTCCATCGTCGCCACCCTGACTCTGGTGAAGGCGGGCGGCGGCACTGTCGCCTTCTCCGGCACCGAGAACCCCGCCATGAACGCCGGTGACCCGGTCACCGTCGGCCCGCTGAGCGGCACGGTGGCCTCCGGCGACCGGCTGGAGGCGTTCGGCGGCGAGCTGAAGATGACCATCTGGGGCTTCATCACCCTCACCTGTACGGCGACCGCCCCGCAGTCGCCGGGACCGTTCGTGTTCGACTGACCGACCCCCCACGGGCCGGGCCACGGGCCGGGCTGCGGGCCGGGTGTCCTCGGGCGTCCGGCCCGCACGTGCGGCGGCTCCCTGTGGATCAGGGACAATGGGCGCCATGAGCGTTCGAACCCCGTCCTCCGAGCCGTCCGCGGCATCCCACCGCGCCGGCTTCGCCTGTTTCGTGGGCCGCCCCAACGCGGGCAAGTCCACCCTCACGAACGCTCTGGTCGGGCGGAAGGTCGCGATCACCGCGAACCAGCCGCAGACCACGCGGCACACCGTCCGCGGCATCGTGCACCGCCCCGACGCCCAGCTGATCCTGGTCGACACCCCCGGCCTCCACAAGCCGCGCACGCTGCTCGGCGAGCGGCTCAACGATGTCGTCCGCACCACCTGGGCCGAGGTCGATGTCATCGGCTTCTGCCTTCCCGCGAACGAGAAGATCGGGCCCGGCGACCGGTTCATCGCGAAGGAACTGGCCGGGATCCGCAAGTCGCCCAAGGTCGCCGTCGTCACCAAGACCGACCTGGTCGACTCCAAGACCCTCGCCGAGCAGCTCATCGCCATCGACCAGCTGGGCAAGGAGCTGGGGTTCGAGTGGGCGCAGATCGTGCCGGTGTCGGCGAAGTCCGGCAAGCAGGTCGAGCTGCTCGCGGATCTGCTCATCCCGCTGATGCCGGAGGGGCCCGCCCTGTATCCCGACGGTGAGCTGACCGACGAGCCCGAGCAGGTGATGATCGCGGAGCTGATCCGTGAGGCGGCGCTCGAAGGGGTGCGGGATGAGCTGCCGCACTCGATCGCGGTTGTGGTCGAGGAGATGCTGCCGAGGGCCGACCGGCCGGTGGATCGGCCGTTGCTGGACATCCACGCGTATCTGTACATCGAGCGGTCGAGCCAGAAGGGGATCGTGATCGGTCCCAAGGGGAAGCGGCTGAAGGATGTGGGGATCAAGTCGCGCAAGCAGATCGAGGCGTTGTTGGGGACGCCGGTGTTCTTGGATCTGCATGTGAAGGTGGCGAAGGATTGGCAGCGGGATCCCAAGCAGCTGCGGAGGCTTGGGTTCTGAGGGTTGCGGGTGCGGTGGCCGTGGCGGTGGCGGGGGCGGGTTGTTGGGTGCGGGTGCGTTGTGGCTGGTCGCGCAGTTCCCCGCGCCCCTAAAAGCCTGGGTTCTGGCCCGCGCTTCCTGGCAGCCGAAGAGCCTGAAAGCCTGGCCACTGGCCCGCGTTCCCTGGTAGCCGAAGAACCCCAAAGCCCAGCCCTAGACCCGCGTTCCCTGGCACCCGAAGAGCCTGAGAGCCCAGCCCTAGACCCGCTTCCCCGGCACCCGAAGAACCCCCAAGCCCGGCCCCCGACCCCCGTTCCCTGGTAGCCCAAAGACCTAAACGCCCTCCCCGCCTGCCGTAGAAGCGAAGTTCTGCGTGCCGATCACCCTCAGCAGCCTCAGGCGTTCATAGGTTTCCGTGTTCGGGCGGGCCGTGTGGATGATCAGGAGGTGGCGGTGGCCGTGGCTCAGGAGGATCTCGCAGTCCAGTTCCAGCAGGCCCACCACCGGGTGGATGAACCGTTTGGTCGCGCTGTCGCGCTGGGACACCTCGTGCTCCGTCCACAGGGACGCGAACTCCTCGCTGCGGGAGCGGAGTTCGGCCACCAGTGCCGCCGGTTCCGGATCGTCCGGGTGGGCCGCGGCCACCGCCCGCAGGCTCGCCACATGGCCCCGGGCCAGCGCCGCCCGGTCCTCCTCGGGGAACAGCGCCCGCGCCCCCGGGTCCAGAAAGAAACGGCGCCGTAGATTCCGATTCCGTCGCGGCTCGGCCATCACATCGCCGATCATCGCCTTGGCCAGCGCGTTCTGCGCGAGCAGCTCACCGCAGTCGTTGACGATGTGCGCGGGCGCGTCGTCCAGCCGGTCCAGGACCAGCAGCAGCCCGGGGCGGACATGCGCCGACGCCATCTCCCGCCGGGGCGGCTCCTCACCGGTCAGATGGAAGAGATGGTCGTGCTCCACCTCCGTCAGCCGCAGCGCGCGGGCCAGGGCGGTCAGGGTCTGCCGGGACGGCCGCGGGCCGCGTGACTGCTCCAGCCGCGTGTAGTAGTCCACGGACAGCCCCGCCAGCCCCGCCACCTCCTCCCGCCGCAGTCCGGGCGTACGGCGCCGGGGGCCCGCCGTCAGGCCCACATCGGCCGGGGTGATGCGGGCCCGCCCCCGGCGCAGGAAGTCCGCGAGTTCCGTTCGGTTCACCCCTCCACCCTGCAACGTTCCGCCCGTCTTATCCAGGGACTCCCGATCCCCCGATCGACAGGTCTCTCCCGCCGCCCCCGTCCCCACCCGAGGCTGGACACGGCGATCACCACGATCGCCACCATCACCACCATTACGGCGAGAGAAGGCGAGTGCCCATGCCCACAACACTGGTGACCGGTACGACCGGGCAGGTCGGGCGGCGTTTTCTGCCCCGGCTCCTGGCCCGGCGGCAGGGGAGCGACCAGGTGAGGATCCTGGTGCGGGACGCGGCCCGCGCCGCGCCCTTCGCGGAGCTGGGCGCCCAGGTCGTCGTCGGCGATCTGCGGGACGAGGAGGCGCTCGGGAAGGCGGTGGCCGGGGCGGACGCCGTGGTCAACATCGCCGCCTCCTTCCGCGGGGTCCCCGACGAGGAGGCATGGGCGGTGAACCGGGACGCGGCCGTCGCCCTCGGCAAGGCCGCCCAGTCGGCCGGGGTGCAGCGGTTCGTGCAGGTCAGTACGGGGGTGGTGTACGGCATCGGGCGCGGGCGTCCGCTTGTCGAGGAGGACGAGAACCGGCCGGGCGGCGAGCTGTGGGGCGCCTACCCGGAGTCCAAGATCGCGGCCGAGCGGGAGCTGCTGGCCCTGCCCGAGCTGGACGTCCGCATCGGGCGGCTGCCCTTCGTGTACGGGGAGGGCGATCCGCATCTCGCCCAGTCCCTGCGCTGGGCCGCGCACTGGGCCAGAGCCCAGCGCCTCCAGATGGTCCACCACATGGATGTCGCCCAGGGCCTGCTGCGGCTGCTGTGGGCCCCGGGCGCCACCGGCGTCTACAACATCGCCGACGACGCCCCGGTGACCGCCGTGGAACTGCATCAGCTCAACGGGATCGAGCCCCCGGCACAGCCCGAGGACCGTACCGACCCCGACCCCTGGTTCGGGATCATGTCCACCGAGCGGATCCGCCGGGAACTGGGCTACCGGCCGTATTTCCCGAGCGTCTGGAACGCCCGGGACGCCGGAGCCCTCTGACCGGCCGCCCGGTTCAGCGCTGGGCGCGCAGCAGCTCCCGGTACCAGGCGTACGACGCCTTGGGGGTGCGCCGCTGCGTCGCGTGGTCGACGTGCACCAGGCCGAAGCGGCGGGCGTGGCCCTCGGCCCACTCGAAGTTGTCCAGCAGCGACCAGACGAAGTAGCCGCGGATGTCCACGCCCGCCTCGATCGCCCGGTGCAGGGCGCGGACATGGCCGTCCAGGTAGGCGATCCGGTCCTGGTCGTCCAGGCCGTCGTAGGAGCAGCCGTTCTCGGTGATGACGACCGGGGGGAGCCGGTCGCCGTAGCGGTCGCGGAAGGTGGTGAGGAGTTCGGTGAGGCCCTCCGGGAGCACCGGCCAGCCGAAGTCCGTCGTCGGGACGTTCTCGATCTCCCGGACGGAGAAGGGCAGTTCGGCGGGCATCCGCACCCCGCCGAAGTCGATCTCGGTGCCCTGGGGGGTGCCCACCCGGGTCGGGGTGTAGTAGTTGACGCCGTAGAAGTCGAGCGGTTCGGAGATCACCTTCAGGTCGGCCGCCACGTCCCCCGGCATCAACTCGCCGAGCCCGGCCGGGTACTCGCCCAGGAGGAGGGGATCGGCGAAGAGGCGGTTGAGGAGGACGTCGTAGAAGTCGGCGGCCTCGGTGTCCGCGCGGTCGGCGGAGGCCGGCCAGGTGGGGCCGTGGGAGTTGGCGATCCCGATCTCGCCCGCCCCGGCCGCGCGCAGGGCCCGCACCGCACAACCGTGGGCGAGGAGCTGGTGGTGGGCGACCGGCAGGGCGTCGAACAGCAGCCGCTCGCCGGGGGCGTGGAGGCCCAGGGCGTGGCCCAGCAGGGTGTGCTCGGCGGGCTCGTTGAGGGTGATCCACCGGGACACCCGGTCGCCGAGCCGCCCGGCGACCACCGCCACATGGTCGGCGAACCGGGCGGCGGTGTCCCGCTCGCGCCAGTCCAGCGCGAGCGGCAGCTCCCAGTGGAAGAGGGTCGGCACCGGCCGGATCCCCGCCGCGCACAGCGCGTCCACCAGCCGGTCGTAGAAGTCGAGGCCGCCGGGGGAGTTCACCCGGGGCCAGGAGATCGAGAAGCGGTACGCGTCGACGCCCAGACCGGCGAGGAGCGCCACGTCCTCCGGATAGCGGTGGTAGTGGTCGCAGGCCACGGCCGGGTTCGAACCGTCCTTGATCCGGCCGGGCTCCGCGGCGAACACATCCCACACGGAGGGTTCGCGCAGCTCGGCCGCGCCCTCGATCTGCTGGGCGGAGGTCGAGACCCCCCAGCAGAATCCCGCCGGGAACCGGGGGACGGTGGCCGGATCAGCGGTCGGTGCCGCGGTCCGCGCGGGTGCCGGTGCCGGTGCCGGTGCCGGAGTCGGGGTCGGCGCGGGAGTCGGTGCCGCGGCCGGGGTCGTGTCCGTGCGTCGGTCGGTCGCCATGCGCGGATCATCCGTACCCCTGGTAACAGAAGTCAACGGGTAGGGGACGGGTCGGAGAGGTCAACCGGCCGGGGGAGAGCGGAAAGCGGAGACCCCTCGCCGGGTCAGGCGCCTTCCTTCAGCACCCGGCGGACCAGCTCGCGCTGTTCGTCGGTGAGCCGGGGATCCGAGCAGCGGACGGTCCTGTCGTCCACGGTGATCTCGTAACTGAAACCGTCCGGCACCCCGGCCGGCGGTGTGCCCCGGCCGGCGACGACCGCCCGCTCGGCCAGGGCCTGCCACTCCGCGGCGTCGGGCCGCCCCGAGGTGTCCACCTCGGCATGCCGCTCGATCCCCGCGAACCCACCCGTGCGCCTCACCTGAATCCGCATGGGTCCCTGTCTAGTACGGAATTACGCCTCGCGCACCCCGACCCGCTCCCACGCCTTCTGCACGGCGAGCAGTTCCTCGCCGTCACCGAACCGGGTCCGGGCCGCGGCGAGGGTCAGCTCGGCGAACTCGGCGAAGTCGGCGTCCGCCGTCAGCTCGCCGCCGGTCAGCACGTCGTACCAGATCCGGCCCGCGCGCTCCCAGGCGTGGCCGCCGATGGTGGTGGCGGCGAGGTAGAACGCGTGGTTGGGGATACCGGAGTTGATGTGCACCCCGCCGTTGTCCTGGCCGGTGCGGACGTAGTCGTCCATCGTCGCGGGCTGCGGGTCCTTGCCGAGGACGTCGTCGTCGTACGCCGTGCCCGGGGCCTTCATCGAGCGCAGGGCCGTGCCGGTGACGCGGGGGGCGAGCAGTCCGGCGCCGATCAGCCAGTCGGCCTGGTCGGCGGTCTGGCCCAGGGTGTACTGCTTGATGAGCGAGCCGAAGACGTCCGAGACCGACTCGTTGAGCGCGCCGGGCTGGCCGAAGTAGGTGAGGTTCGCGGTGTACTGGGTGACGCCGTGGGCGAGTTCATGGCCGATGACGTCGATGGGGAGCGTGAAGTCGAGGAAGATCTCGCCGTCCCCGTCGCCGAACACCATCTGCTCGCCGTTCCAGAACGCGTTGTTGTAGTCCCGGTCGTAGTGGACCGTGGCGTCCAGCGGGAGGCCGGAGCCGTCGATCGAGTCGCGTTCGAACGCGGTGAAGAAGAGTTCGTAGGTCGCGCCGAGGCCCGCGTACGCGCGGTTGACGGTGGCGTCCTGGCCGGGCTCCGAACCCTCGCCGCGGACCTTCTTGCCGGGCAGGCTGGTGCGGTGCTGGGCGTCGTAGATGGTGCGCTGCGGCTTGCCGGGCGCGGCGGCGGCCGGGGCGGTGACGGCCGGGGCGCCCAGGACGGTGGTCAGCCGTCGCTGGGTGCGCTCGAAGGCGTCGCGCTGGAGGGTACGGCGGGCGGCGTTCGCCACGGCGGGTTCGTCGGCACGGGCGAGGGTGTCGAGGACGTGGGGCGGGATGATCGTGCAGAAGATGGGCTCGTGGCCCCCGTTTTCCTTCATGTACGACACGGTGGCACTCCGTTGGGTCGGTGTCACTAGCGGTTACCGGGAATGGTGAAATGCGGGGCGTTGGCGGGGCGGGATGGTTGCGGTGTGTTAGGGGTGCGGGTGAGTGGGGGCCCTCTGCATGCATGAGGGGCGATCCCGCATCGTGATACACGGGCGTCATGACTCGGGAACCTCGGTTAGAGTGCTCGGCATCATGCGTTTCGGGCTGCTTCTTCTTAGCTGCCGCGGCGAGGGCCTGTAGTCCAGGTCGACTCCCTCCCCGCGGAGCTTCGTGTTGCCGTCGGCCGTCCCTTCCGGACACCCTCAGGAGCCCCGATCATGGCGAACCGCCAGCAGCCCAGCTCGATGCCCATCCGCAAGTACGGCCGCTACGAGCAGGTCGACATCCCCGACCGCACCTGGCCCCAGCAGCGCATCACCACCGCCCCCCGCTGGCTCTCCACCGATCTGCGCGACGGCAACCAGGCCCTGATCGACCCGATGTCCCCGGCGCGCAAGCGGGCGATGTTCGATCTGCTGGTGAAGATGGGCTACAAGGAGATCGAGGTCGGCTTCCCCGCCTCCGGTCAGACCGACTTCGACTTCGTACGGTCGATCATCGAGGACGAGGGCGCCATCCCCGAGGACGTCACGATCTCCGTGCTGACCCAGGCCCGTGAGGACCTGATCGAGCGGACCGTGGAGTCCCTGAAGGGCGCCCACCGGGCCACCGTGCACCTGTACAACGCCACCGCGCCCGTCTTCCGCCGGGTCGTCTTCCGGGGCTCCAGGGACGACATCAAGCAGATCGCCGTCGACGGCACCCGGCTGGTCATGGAGTACGCGGACAAGCTGCTGGGCCCGGAGACCGCCTTCGGTTACCAGTACTCCCCGGAGATCTTCACCGACACCGAGCTGGACTTCGCGCTGGAGGTCTGCGAGGGCGTCATGGACGTCTGGCAGCCCGGCCCGGACCGCGAGATCATCCTGAACCTGCCGGCCACCGTCGAGCGCTCCACGCCCTCCACCCACGCCGACCGGTTCGAGTGGATGGGTCGGAACCTGAGCCGCCGCGAGTACGCCGTGCTGTCCGTGCACCCCCACAACGACCGGGGTACGGCGGTGGCGGCGGCCGAGCTGGCGCTGATGGCCGGGGCCGACCGCGTCGAGGGCTGCCTGTTCGGCCAGGGCGAGCGCACCGGCAATGTCGACCTGGTCACCCTGGGCATGAACCTGTTCTCCCAGGGCGTCGACCCGCAGATCGACTTCTCCGACATCGACGAGATCCGCCGTACGTGGGAGTACTGCAACCAGATGGAGGTCCACCCGCGCCACCCCTACGTGGGCGACCTGGTCTACACGTCCTTCTCCGGCTCCCACCAGGACGCCATCAAGAAGGGCTTCGACGCCATGGAGGCCGACGCCGCCGCGCAGGGCGTCACCGTCGACGACATCGAGTGGGCCGTGCCGTATCTGCCCATCGACCCCAAGGACGTCGGCCGCTCCTACGAGGCCGTGATCCGGGTGAACTCGCAGTCCGGCAAGGGCGGTATCGCCTACGTCCTGAAGAACGACCACAAGCTGGATCTGCCGCGCCGGATGCAGATCGAGTTCTCCAAGCTCATCCAGGCCAAGACGGACGCCGAGGGCGGCGAGGTCACCCCGAAGGACATCTGGGCGATCTTCCAGGACGAGTACCTGCCCAACCCGGACAACGCCTGGGGCCGGATCCAGGTCCGCACCGGCCAGTCCACCACCGACACCGACGGGGTGGACACGCTCACCGTGGAGGCCACCGTCGACGGCGCCGACACCGTGCTGTCCGGCTCCGGCAACGGTCCGATCTCGGCCTTCTTCGACGCCCTCCAGTCCGTCGGCGTCGATGTACGCCTGCTGGACTACCAGGAGCACACCATGAGCGAGGGCGCCTCCGCGCAGGCCGCCTCGTACATCGAGTGCGCGGTCGGCGACAAGGTGCTGTGGGGCATCGGCATCGACGCCAACACCACCCGCGCCTCCCTGAAGGCGGTCGTCTCCGCCGTCAACCGGGCGGCCCGCTGACCGCTCCCACCGGGGGTTTACGGATCCCGCCCACCCTCGCCGGTGGGCGGGATCCCGTCGTTCACCGGCGAACTCACGCCAAGGTCACGGAAAGGTCTCGTCCAAGGTACTGACTACAGCTCATCAATGTGGCTAACATCACGCCAGCGCGGCGATGTTGCCGTGGGGTTACGGAGGTGCGACATGCTGCCAGAACGGGGACAAGACGGCCGTGTCGCCAGGTATTCCCGCATCCTGGGCACCCGTACCGCGTGGACGACCGTCGGCGACGGGCAGTTCTTCTGCCCCGGCTGCGGCGGCGACCGCAATTTCCAGCGGCTGACCGGCCGCCGCCGGTTCACGCTGCTCGGGGTGCCGGTGCTGCCACGCGGCGAGACCGGGCCCACCATCGAGTGCGCGGCCTGCCGCCGGCACTTCGGCACGGAGGTGCTGGACCACCCGACGACCTCGCGCTTCTCGGCGATGCTCCGGGACGCCGTCCACACGGTCGCCCTCGCCGTGCTCGCCTCGGGCGGCACCCGGGCGCGTACGTCGCTGTCGGCGGCGGCGGGGACGGTACGGGCCGCCGGGTTCGACGACTGCACGGAGGAACAGCTCGACGCGCTCGTGGAGGCGCTCGCGGCGGACACCGGGCGGGTGTACGGGCGGCCCTGCGGGCCGGGGCTGGCCATAGAGCTGCACGAGGCGCTCGATCCGCTGGCGCCGCATCTCGCACCGGCGGGGCGGGAGGGGATTCTGTTGCAGGGGGCGCGGATCGCTCTCGCGGACGGGCCGTACACCTCCGCGGAGAAGGAGGTGCTGGCGACGGTGGGCTCCGCCTTGACCATTGCTGCGGATGAGGTGTCTCGGTTGTTGGCGGCGGCGGGGACGCCGAGTTGAGTGCGGTGGGTGCGGGTCCGGTGGGGGCTGGTCGCGCAGTTCCTCCCCCAGAGGGGGTACCCCCAGCGCCCCTAAAAGCCTTGTACTCCCCCGGGAGTAATCGAGGGCCGGGGACGCCTGGGGTAGTACCCCGTGGCTCGGTCTTTTGTGTGACGTAAATGAAGGGTCCTCCCGACACGCTTAGGACGTCTGGTCAGTCCTGAGGGAGGGAGGCCCGGTTCATGGGAGCCGTGGGGAGTTCGTCGCGGTGGCGGGTCGTGCCGTGGGTGGTGCTCGGGTTGTGGATCGCCGTGATGGTGGTCGTGTCGCCGTTCGCGGCCAAGCTGGGGGACGTACAGCGCGACCGGGCCGTGGACTATCTGCCGAACAGTGCCGATTCGACGCAGGTCGCGAAGATCCAGGAGCGGCTGCCCGGTGGTGAGAGCACCGAGATGGTCCTCGTCTACCACCGGGACGGCGGGCTGACGGAGGCGGACCGGGAGGTCGCCGCCGGGCAGATCGAGGAGATCGCCGGGGCCCACACCCTGGTCGCCGAGCCCGTCGGGGTGCCGTCCGAGGACGGGACGACCCTGATGTACCCGGTCGCCAGCAATGAGCCGGGGCAGGACGAGGACGCCCGGGACGCGCTGGTCAACGAGGTGCGGGAGGTCGCCGGGGGCGGGGACGGGCTGAGCGTCGAGGTCGGGGGCGAGGCCGCGCTCGCCACCGACGCCGGGGAGGTCTACCAGTCGCTCGACGGGCCGCTGCTCTACACCACCGTCGCCGTGGTCGCCGTTCTGCTGATCATCATCTACCGCAGTCCGTTCCTGTGGCTGGTGCCGCTGGTCGTCGCCGGGATCGCGGACTTTCTGTCGATGGGCGTGGCGTACGGGCTCAACCAGTGGTTCGGGACGTCCGTGTCCGGGCAGTCGTCCGGGATCATGACGATCCTGGTGTTCGGCGCCGGGACGGACTACGCGCTGCTGCTGGTCTCCCGGTACCGGGAGGAACTGCGGACCGTCGAGCGGCCCTACGACGCCATGGTGCGGGCGCTGCGCGGCTGCGGGCCCGCCGTCCTCGCCTCGTCGGGGACCGTCGCCGCCGGGCTGCTGTGCCTGCTCGCCGCCGATCTGAACTCCAGCCGGGGCATGGGGCCGCTCGGCACCGTCGGGGTGCTGTGCGCGCTGCTCGCCATGCTGACCCTGCTGCCCGCCCTGCTCGTGCTGCTGGGACGCCGGGTGTTCTGGCCGCTGGTGCCGCGCTACGGCAGTACGCCCAAGGCGCGACGGTCGCTGTTCGCGGCGATGGGCTCCTCCGCCGGGCGCCGGCCGCGGACCGTGCTGCTCGGCGGGGCACTGCTGCTGGGGGCGCTCGCCCTCGGCGCGTTCAACCTGCCCGGCGACCTCAAGCAGGAGGACTCCTTCACCAACACCCCGGAGGCCGTCGCCGCCATGGGCACGCTCGCGAGCGCCTACCCCGAGCGCGGCACCCAGCCCATCACCGTCATCGCCCCCACCGGCCGGGCCGACAGCGCGCTGGCCGAGGCGCGGGACACCGGCGGGGTGGAGAGCGCCGAACGCGGGCGCAGCGGGGGCGGCTGGACGGAGATCACCGTGCTCGCCGCCGCGCCGCCGCAGTCCGCCGGGGAGACCCGGACCATCGAGGACCTGCGCGACCGGCTCGACGGCTCCTATGTGGGCGGGCCCAGCGCCGAGCAGCTCGACCTCAAGGACACCAACGCCCGGGACCAGACGGTCGTCGTACCGCTGGTGCTGCTCTCCGTGCTGCTGATCCTGGTCGCGCTGCTGCGCAGCCTGGTCGCGCCGCTGCTGCTGGTGGCCGCCGTGGTCGCGGTGTGGGGGGCCGCGCTCGGCATCGGCGGGCTGGTCTTCGGGCCGCTGTTCGGGTTCGAGGGCACGGATCCGGGGCTCGGGCTGCTGTCCTTCGTCTTCCTCGTCGCCCTCGGCGTCGACTACGGCATCTTCCTGATGCACCGGATGCGCGAGGAGGCCCTCAAGGGCGCCGAACCCGTCGCCGCCGCGCTCACCTCGCTGCGCACCACCGGCGGGGTCATCGCCTCCGCCGGGCTGGTCCTCGCCGCGACCTTCGCGGTGCTCACCACCATGCCGATGCTGCAACTCGTCCAGCTCGGCTTCGTCATCGCGGTCGGAGTGCTGCTGGACACCTTCCTGGTGCGGACCTACCTCGTGACCAGCGCGAGTGTGGCGCTGCGGCGGAAGGTGTGGTGGCCGGGGCCGCTGTCCCGGGCACCCCGGACCCCGGACGGGCCGCAGGGGCGGGACGACCGGGACGAGTCCCGGGCGGTGGGCGCTGCCGCCGGCCGCTGATCCCGACCGGAAACCCCTGGTGCCCCCTCCCTCCCGGAGGGGGCACCCCCTAGCGGAGGATGAGCCCGTGCAGGCATCCACCAGGGCGGCCCGGCCCCGCCGTATCGGCGAGCGGGTCATGGCCGCGATCAACCGCGACCCGCTGACGGCACCGCACGCCCTGCGCAACGACGCGGTGCTCGCCGTCGTCACCGCGCTGCTCGGCACCTGGTTCGCGCGGATGGGCGAGCACGGGCTGCGCCCCGACGCGCTCGGCTGGGCCCTGCTCTACGCCGCCCATGTGCCGCTGGTGTGGCGGCGGCGGCACCCGGTGCTGGTCCTGCTCGCGGTCGTCGCCTGCCTCGCCCCGTACCACGCGCTGGACTACCAGCACACCGCGCCGATCCCGGCGACCGTGATCGTCCTCTACACCCTCGCCGCCACCGGCACCGTCCGGCGCACCCTGGTCACCGGCGGCACCCTCCTCGGCACCGCCCTCCTCGTCAACGCGCTCACCAACCCCGACGGGCTGCGCGAACTGCTCCGGATCTCCGGGTGGATCCTCGCGGTGCTGTTCTGGGGCATCGACGTGCGCTACTACCGGCAGTACTTCGCCGCCCTGGTGGAGCGCGCCGAACGCGCGGAGCGCACCCGGGAGGAGGAGGCCCGGCGCCGGGTCGCCGAGGAACGGCTGCGGATAGCCCGCGACCTGCACGATCTGCTGGCCCACAGCATCACCCTGATCGGTGTGCAGACCTCCGTCGCCGCGCATGTCCTCGCCGCCGACCCCGAACGGCTCGACCGGGCCGCCGTCGCCGCCGCCCTCGACGACATCGCCGAGACCTGCCGTTCCGCCCGCGGTGAGCTGCGCACCACCCTGGAGGTGCTCCGCGCCCAGGACGGCGGCGACCACCGCGGCTCCCTGCCCGGTCTCGGCGGCCTCGGCGACCTCGCCGACAGCGCCCGGCTGGCCGGGGCGAAGGTCGATCTCGCGGTCAGCGCCGACGGGGTGGCGCCCGCGGTGGGCGCGGCCGTCTACCGGATCGTCCAGGAGGCCCTCACCAACGCCGTCCGGCACGGCGGGCGCGACGACCTCACCGTCCGGGTGCGGGTCGAGGACGACTCCGGGGCGCTGCGGGTCGCGGTCGTCGACGACGGGGCGGGCAGCGGCACCGGCACCCCGGGCCACGGTCTGGTCGGGATGCGGGAACGGGCCCGCAGTGTCGGCGGCACCCTGGACGCCGGGGCGCTGCCGGGCGGGCGCGGGTTCGAGGTGAGCGCGGTGCTGCCGCTGGGCGGCGCCGGTGAGGGAGGGGGTGCGGGGTGAACGCGGGGACCGAGCCGATCCGGGTGCTGCTCGCCGACGACCAGACGCTGGTGCGGTCGGCGTTCGCGATGCTCGTCGAGTCCGCGAAGGACATGGAGGTCGTCGGGCAGGCCGCGACCGGGCGCGAGGCGGTCGAGCTGGCCCGCAGCGCCCGCGCCGATCTGATCGTCATGGACATCCGGATGCCTGACCTCGACGGGATCGAGGCGACCCGGCTGATCGCCGCGGACGACGCTCTCGCGCGGGTGAAGGTGCTGGTGCTGACGACGTACGACAGCGACGAGAACATCGTCTCCGCGCTGCGGGCGGGGGCGGCGGGGTTCCTCGTCAAGGACACCCGGCCGGCCGATCTGCTGGACGCGATCCGCACGGTCGCGGCGGGGGAGTCGCTGCTGTCGCCGGGGCCTACGGCGCGGTTGATCGCGCGGGTGCTCGCGGCTCCGCCGGGGGTGGGGGGCGTGGGGGGTTCCGGGGGGCCCGAGTGTCTTTCGGCGCGGGAGCGGGAGGTGCTGGTGCTGGTGGCGCGGGGGTTGAACAACGCGGAGATCGGGGGTGCGCTGGGGGTGAGTCCGCTGACGGCGAAGACGCACGTCAGCCGGATCATGGGGAAGCTGGGGGTGCGGGACCGGGCGCAGTTGGTGGTGGTGGCCTACGAGTCGGGGGTGGTCAAGGCCGGAGGGTAGGTGCGGGTTCGTGGGGGCTGGTCGCGCCCGCGCGGCGGAGCCGCACATGTGACACAGCCCCGCGCCCTATCGGCGTTGCTGTGGAGGGTATTGATGGGGTGTCGGTGAGCATGGGCGGATGAGACTTCTTGGTCGTGTGCTGGTTGCCTCTGCCGTGCTGTTCACGCCCCTCAGCGGCGCCCTTCCGTCCCATGCCGCCGGAGGATGTGAGGCGTCCGTCCCCTACACCGCCTCCCGAGGCGGCTACGACACCTACCGCATCCCCGCCGTCGTCCGCACCCCGCAGGGGACCGTGCTGGCGTTCGCCGAGGGGCGGCGGGACGGGGCCGGGGACAGTGGGGACATCGATGTCGTGGTGCGGCGGTCGGGGGACGGGGGGTGCACCTGGGGGCCGGTGAGCGTGGTGGCCGCGGGGGAGGGGGACACCCGGGGGAACCCGGCGCCCGTGGTCGACCCGGGGACCGGGGACGTCGTCCTGCTCACCTCCTCCAACGGCGGGCAGGTCACCGAGGCGCAGATCATGCGGGGGGAGGTGACCGCGGAGCGGAGCAGGCGGGTTTTCGTGCAGCGCAGCGCGGACGACGGGCGGTCCTTCGGGGCGCCCCGGGAGATCACCGGGCAGGTGAAGCCGCCGGGCTGGCGCTGGTACGCGACGGGGCCGGGGCACGCCGTCGCCCTCACCCACGGGCGGCACCAGGGGCGTCTGGTCGTCGCCGCCAACCACTCCGCCGCGCCGCCCGCCGGGTCCGCCGACACCGGCCAGGAGCCCCGCTGGTACGGCGCCCACGCCCTCTACAGCGACGACGGGGGCGTGAACTGGCGGATCGGGTTCGTGGACGACACGTACGACGGCGTCGACAACGCCAATGAGTCCAGCGCCGCCCAGCTCACCGACGGGCGGCTCTACTTCTCCGCCCGCGACCAGCACGGCACCGGTACCGGCAACCGGCTGCACGCCTGGTCCCGCGACGGCGGCGAGAGCCTCGTCCGGCCCTACGCCGTCCAGCCCGCCCTCGATGACGTACCGATCGTGCAGGGGAGTGTGCTCCAGATGCCGGACGAGGGGCCGCTGCTGTTCTCCGGGCCGTCCGTGCCCACCGCCCGTCAGTCCATGGCCCTGTGGAGCAGTGCCGACGGCGGGCGGAGCTTCCGCACGGCGCTCACCCTGTCCGAGCGGCGGGCCGCCTACTCGGACCTCGTGCCGCTCGGCCCGGAGGCGGTGGGGGTCCTGTACGAGACCGGGGTGTCGAGCGCGTACGAGACGATCGAGTTCCGGCGGCTGGGGGACTTCGGGGAGCAGGGGTCGGCCGGGTCAGAGGAGTCCGGCGGTGGCCAGGTACTTGCCGACGTGTTCGACCTCGTCCGGTGACAGCGGGATCTGGGGGGCGGCGGTCGCCGGGCAGGCGATGACGCCCCGTAGGTGCAGGGCCGCCTTGAAGGCGCCGAGGGCGGAGGAACTGCCGCCCATCCGGGCCGGGTCGCCGACGCCGACCAGGCCGAACAGGGCGCACAGCCGTTCCTGTTCGGCGCGGGCCCGCTCGGGGTCGTTGGCGCGGGCGAGCCGGTAGAGGCGGACATAGCCGTGCGGGTCGACATTGGCGAGGCCGGGGACCGCCCCGTCGGCGCCGAGCGCGAGGGCCGCGTCCACCACCACCTCGGAGCCGGTCAGCACGCTGAAGCCGGGGATCGCGCGGGCCCCGAGAACGACCTCGCGGAAGCCGCCGAGGTCGCCGCTGGAGTCCTTCAGGCCCGCCAGGACACCGTCGGCGGCCAGGGCCAGGACCAGGGAGGGGGAGAGCTTGGAGTGCACCGAGCGGGGGAGGTCGTAGGCGACGACCGGGAGGGCGGAGCGCTCGGCGAGCAGGCGGTAGTGGCGGTCGATCTCGGCGGGGTGGGTGCGGGTGTAGAACGGGGCGGTGGCCACGACCGCGTCGGCGCCCGCTGCCGCCGCCGCGGCGATGTGGTCCAGGACCCGGGGGGTCGTCATGTCGATCGCGCCCGCCAGGACCGGCAGGGAACCGCCGAGATGTCCGGCGACGGTCTCCACCACCTGCCGGCGCTGGGCGTCCGTCAGATAGGCCGCCTCGGAGGTCGAACCGAGGACGAACAGGCCGTGCACCCCGCCCGCCACCAGATGGTCCACCAGCCGCTCCAGCGAGGGGACGTCCACCTCGCCCTCGGGCGTCAGGGGCGTGCAGACGGGCGGGACGACACCGGTGAGGGGGGCGGGCAGGGGCATCAGATCTCCCGGGGGTGGCTCCGGCGGGCGAGATCGCGGGTCGACTCGTCCTCCTCCACAGGATGGTGACAGCGGAAGCGGTGGCCGGGCTCAGACGTGGCCGTAAAATCAGGCAATTCGTCCATGCAGACCTGGTCGGCCTTCCAGCAGCGGGTGCGGAACGGGCAGCCGCTCGGCGGGCGGGTCGCCGACGGCACCGGGCCCACCAGCGGGATCGGGTCGATCGGGTGCAGCAGTCCGGGCGTTGCCGAGAACAGGGCCCGGGTGTAGGGGTGTCGGGAGTGCTCGGTGACCCGGGCGGCCGGGGTCTCCTCCACGATCCGGCCCAGATACATGGTGATCACCCGGTCGCTCATCCGCCGTACCGTCTGGATGTCGTGCGACACGAAGACCAGGGCGAGGCCGAGGCGTTCCCTGAGGTCCAGCAGGAGATTGAGGATCTGGGCGCGGACCGATACGTCGAGGGCGCTGGTCGGCTCGTCGGCGACCACCAGCTCGGGGTCCAGGGCGAGGGCGCGGGCGATGGCCACGCGCTGGCGCTGACCGCCGGAGAGCTGGCCCGGAAGGGCGTCGGCGAGGGCGGGCGGCAGCCCCACCAGGGCCATCAGCTCCCGCACCCGCTCCTCCCGCCCGGCCCGGTCGCCGCGGGCGTGCACATCGAGGGGGTCGCGCAGGATCCGGCGGACGGTCAGCCGACGGTTCAGCGCGGTCGAGGGGTCCTGGAAGATCATGCCGGTGGAGCCGCCGATGACGGTCCGCCGCTCACCCGGCGACATCGCCCACAGGTCCCGGCCCCGGAACGCCACCGTGCCCGACGCCGGGCGCTCCACGCCCACCAGGACCTTCGCCAGGGTGGACTTGCCGCAGCCGGACTCGCCGACCACCCCGACCGTCTCGCCGGGCGCGATGGTGAGATCGGCGGCGGTCAGGGCGTGGACGCGGTCGCGGGTGAAGACGCCGCCGCTGCGGGCCTTGTGGACGACATGGGCGGCGGTGACGGTGACGAGGGGCGGGGGCGGGGGGCCGTCCGTCTCGCCGAGGCCGTCGGGTTTGACGAGGGCGTTCATCGTGTCCGCTCCCCTCCGCCGGGCAGGTTCATCCGACCGGCTCGCTCTCCGTCGACACCAGGGCGATCGCCGGGTGGTGGCAGGCCGCCAGATGGGTGGCCGTGCCGGTCAGCGCGGGGGCCGTCGTCCGGCAGCGTTCCGTCGCGCGGGGGCAGCGGTCGGCGAAGCGGCAGCCCGGCGGGAAGTCCGCCGGGGACGGGACGACGCCCCTGATCTGCGTCATCCGCTGCGCCCCGCCCTCCAGGGACAGCACACTGCCGAGCAGCCCCCGGGTGTAGTGGTGGGCCGGTGTCTCCACCAGGTCCGCGGTCACCCCGCTCTCCACGATCTGGCCGCCGTACATCACCACCACCCGGTCGGTGATGTCGGCGATCAGGGCGAGGTCGTGGGAGACCAGGACCAGGGCGAAGCCCAGTTCGGCGCGGAGCCGCAGCAGGAGTTCCATCACCTGGGCCTGCACGGTGACGTCGAGCGCGGTGGTGGGCTCGTCGGCGACGATCAGCCGGGGGTCGCGGGACAGGGCCATGGCGATCAGGACGCGCTGGCGCTGGCCGCCGGAGAGTTCGTGCGGATAGCTGCGCAGGGTGCGTTCGGGGTCGAGGCCGACCAGGGTGAGGAGTTCGGCGGGGCTGCGCCGGCCGCCGCGCCGGACGACCTGTTTGAGCTGGGCGCGGATGGTCATCGCCGGGTTGAGGGAGGACAGGGCGTCCTGGTAGACCATCGCCATTTCATGGCCGAGCAGCCGCCGCCGTACCCGGACCGGCTCGGTGAGCAGATCGCGCTCCCGGAAGCGGATCCGGCCGCGCACCCGGGCCCCTTTGGGCTCCAGGCCCATCACGGTCAGCGCGGTCAGTGACTTGCCGCAGCCCGACTCGCCGACCAGCCCGAGCACCTCACCTGCCCGTACCTCGAAGCTGATGCCGTCCACGATGTCGACGCCCCCGTGGCGGCCCGGGAACCCGATCGCCAGGTTCTCCACCGCCAGCACCGCCGGACCACCGGGCAGCGGCCGGGCCCGGGACCGCAGCCGCCGGGCGGCGTCGGTGAGACCGGGCAGCGCAGGCACCTCGCCGGTGCCGGGCTCGGGGGACTCCAGCGGGTCGGTGTGCCCGTCGGCGCCGGGGCGGACCGGCACCTCGCGGGGCGCCGGGGCGGCCCAGGCGTCCGAGACGCCCTCGGACAGCACGTTCAGCGACAGCACGGTCACCAGCATCAGCAGCCCGGGGAAGACCGTCGCCCACCAGCCGCCGGTCAGCACCATGTTCTTCCCGTCGGCGATGACACTGCCCCAGGACGGGTCCGGTGGCCGCACCCCCGCCCCGATGAACGACAGCGACGCCTCGAACACGATCGCCTCGGCGACCTGGACCGTGCAGAACACCAGCACCGGCGCGGCGCAGTTGATCGCCACGTGCCGCCACACGATGTGCGGGGTGCGGGCGCCGATGACCCGCTCGGCGGTGACATAGTCCTCGCCGTACTGGTCGAGCACGTTCGCCCGCACCACCCGCGCCACCGGCGGGGTGAACAGAAACGCGATGGCGCAGATCAGCACGGTGATGCCGCCGCCGAACACGGCGACGAGGACCGCCGCCAGCGCGATCCCGGGGAACGCCATCACCACATCCAGACAGCGCATCAGCGTCTCGTCCACCGCCCGGCGCGAGGTCGCCGCGACCGCGCCGATGACCGCGCCCGCCACCAGCGCCAGCCCGGTCGCCCCGAGGCCGATGGCGAGGGACCAGCGGGCGCCGAAGACCAGCCGGCTGAGGATGTCCCGGCCGACGCTGTCCTGGCCCATCCAGTGCGCGGCCGAAGGATGCCCGCTCCCGTCGACCGGCGGGAACTGCGCCAGCGGGTCATAGGGCGCGACCAGGGGCGCGAGGACGGCCACCAGCACCACCAGGGCCAGGAAGCACAGGGCGAGCTTCGACAGCAGCGGCAGCCGGCGCCAGCCGCGCAGCCGGACCCCGGGACGGGCGAGGGCCTCGGTCAGGGCCTTGCGGGTCATGATCATGCGGTCGAGTCCCTCAGTCGCGGGTTGACCAGCAGGTACAGGATGTCGATGACCAGGTTGACCACGACGAACCCGATCGCCGTGGTGATCACGACTCCCTGGACGACCGCCGGGTCGCCGTTCTTCACGGCGTCGATCATCAGCTTGCCCATCCCGGGCAGCGAGAAGATCGTCTCGATGACGACCGCGCCGCCCAGCAGATAGCCGACCCGCAGCCCCAGCACGGTCAGCGGGTTCATCAGGGCGTTGCGCAGCACGTTCCGGCCGACCACCACCCGGGGCGGCAGCCCGCTGCCGATGGCGGTGCGGACATAGTCCTTGTCGAGTTCCTCGACCATCGAGGTGCGCACGATCCGGGTGAGCTGGGCGGCGACCGGCAGGGACAGCGCGAGGGCGGGCAGCGTCAGGGTGCGCAGCCAGCCGGTGACCGAGTCGGCCGGGTTGATGTAGCCGCCCGCCGGGAACCAGCCGAGGCCGACCGCGAAGTACTGGATCATCAGCAGCGCCAGCCAGAACCCGGGCGCCGCGACCCCGATCAGCGAGACGACCCGGATGATCTGGTCCGGCGTCCGGTCCCGGTAGATCGCCGCGGTCACCCCGCCGATCAGCGACAGCACCACCGCGATGCCCAGCCCCAGGAACGTCAGCTGCACGGTCAGCGGCAGCGCGGTCAGCACCTGGTCGAGGACCTCGCCCCGGGTCAGCGCGCTGGTGCCCAGATCGCCGTGCAGCAGATCGCCCACGAAGTGCAGGTACCGCACCGGCAGCGGGTCCAGCAGACCGTGCTCCGCCCGGAAGTCGTGCAGCTGCTCCGGCGTCGGATTGGCGCCCTGGAAGAACGCGGACGCCGGATCGACGTCCGAGAACCCCATGACGACGAAGACGAACAGCGCGATGCCCAGCATCAGCGGCACCAGCAGCAGGATCCGGCGGACGAGAATCCGGACGACGGCGACCACGCGCGACTCCCCTCCGTTCGGTCAGACCCACTGGGCCTGAAGCAGATTGATCCCCGGGTACGGCTGCGCCCTGACCCCGCCGAGCCGGCGCGGGTCCCAGGCGGTCATCAGCGCGTTGTGCACCACCGGGTACAGCACCGCCTGCTCGGCGACGAGATCGATGTAGTCCTGGACCAGGGCCTTCTTGCGCTCCGGGTCCGGCTCCCGGGTCGCCCGGTCCATCTCCCGGAACAGCCGCATCGCCACCGGGTCGGCCGCCCACCGGGTGTAGCCCATCCACAGGTTCTCGGGGCCGTAGTTGTAATGCATGATCAGATCGGCGTCGATGCCGAACTGGTTGGGGTTCGAGGCCGCGGCCACCACCTGGTAGTCCTGCTTCTGGTCCAGCTTGGTGAAGACCGCCGTGGTCTCCTGCGGGGCGAGGGTGGTCCGCACCCCGATCGCGTCCCAGGACGCCTTGATGGTCGGCAGACAGTCCATGATCCAGCTGACGTTCGACGCCATCAGCTCCACGCTCAGCCCGCCCGCCCCCGCCTCCTTCAGCAGCGCCTTGGCCCGGTCCGGGTCGTACCCGTAGACGGTCCTGGCTCGCCGGTACGACGGATTGCCCTCGTCCAGGAACGAGGTCGCCGCCCGGCCGTGGCCCTTGAGCGCCACCGCCACGATGGTGTCGGTGTCCACGGCGTAGCGCAGCGCCTGCCGCACCCGGACATCGCCGAACGGCTCGTGCGCGGTGTTGAACATCAGGAACAGGTTGTTCATCCCGGCCCCGCTGCCCACCGCCATCCCCCCGCCCTCCAGCTGGCCGATGTTGGCGTACGGGATGTTGTCCGCGATCTGCACACCCGCCCCGGCGCCGGAGATCATCGCGACCCGGGGGGCGGCGTCCACGATGGTCAGCCAGTTCATCGACCGGAAGGCGGGCGGACGCGGCCCGTTGTAGCGGTCGAACGCCTCGAAGGTGGTGTTGGACTTCGGGTGGTGCGCCGACTGCCGGTACGGCCCCGAGCCGACCGCCAGCCCCTTGATCGCGTCGTCCCAGGCACCCGGCCGGGAGAACACCCGCCGGGGCATGACCTTCGCCAGGGTCAGCCGGGACACCCCGTCCGGGAAGGGGAACTTCAGCTCCAGCCGCACCCGCCGCGCGTCGACCCGGGTCACCGCCTTCAGCCAGGGCGCGAAGAACCCCTTGGCGAGGGTCGGGGTGTCCGGATCGAGGATCCGGTCGAAGACGAACACCACGTCGTCCGCCGTGACCGGCGACCCGTCGTGGAACCGCGCCCCCTCCCGCAGGGTGAACGCCCAGGTGGTGGCGGACGGGTCCGGCGGCAGCGCGGTGGCCAGCGCCGGGTAGGGCGCCCGGGAGATCGGCTCGGTGTCGACCAGTCCCTCGTAGATGTGGTGGTTGGCGGCCATGGCGAACGCGGACGCCGTCTGCGTCGGATCCCAGTTGCCGTCGTTGCCGTAGCCGATCACCGCGGTCAGCGAGCGGTCGCCGCCCGAGCCGCCGCCGGTGTAGATGGTCGACTCGGGCCCGCACCCGGTCAGCGACACCGCCGCGACGGCGCCCAGCGCCCCGGTGTGCTTCAGGAACGCCCGGCGCGACGGCACCGGAACGCCACGGGACACATCGCGCACGGGTCCTCCAGCGGTGGGGGGAGAGGAAACGTGGAGAAGTGGAGAAGTGGAGAAGTGGGGAGCGGGGAGCGAGGGGGGAACGGGGTGGGAGTGGCGGCACGGACAGAGGCGTAAATCAGGAGATACGACGTTCTATATCCTGATCATCGCGACCATAGGAAAGCCACACTGTGTAGTCAAGGGGGCACACACGAATGGCCGAAGCGCCCCCTCGGCGGCGCCGATGTGACGGCTCCGGCCCCACCTCCCGGACGGCCCGCCGCCCCGCGTCCCCGGCGGTCGCCCGGCGGCTCCCCGGAGGGCGCCGCTCCGGTCGGCGGTAACTCTCCCCGCCCGCCTCGAATTCCCCCGCAACTGCTCGAAAACGGCGCCGATTTACGGAATGGGGCCGAAGCCCGGTTAAGGGCCGCCACAATTTTGGCCGAGATTTTCCCGACGGCGCGGTACGGTCTCCTCAAGGCCGGTCACGCACCCCACACCAGGTACCGAATCGGCTCCTGGTCATGCCCAACACCCTTGAATGGCCAGGCACTTGTATCCCGGCGGAACAAAAGAGGCCGTGAGTCTACGGCCCGCCGTACCGCCATGAAGCCAAAAGCATGAGATACGGAAAAGCCGGGGAGTCACGGGGCAGTACAGGGCGCGGCGCGATGCGCCGAAGAGGTGGAGGGAACGTTGAAAAAAATGCGGGCCGCAGGCGAAAAGGCCGGGATTTCTCCGGTACCCGGGCGCATCGAGGCGGCTGCGCTGTGAGTACACCGAAGCCGCCGATCGGCTCGTACGTCGTCGACACCCGTACGGGTCAGGTCGGCGTCGTCATGGGCCATGAAGGGCCGTACATCCAGTTGCGGCCCTTCGGCGGCGGCCGGGAGTGGGACTGCCCGCCCGGTACGGTCCGGGCGGCCAGCGGGGCCGAGCGGCTGCGCGCGGCCACCGCCTACCAGAACGCGCGCAGCCGGGGCGAGGTCCCTTGAAGGGGCTGCGGCGACCACGCGCACCGGTCGCGTGGGCAAGAATGGGGCCATGACCCCGTCCCGCGCCGACACCCCGCGTCCCCCGCACCCGGCGGGTGAGCCGCACCGGCAGGCGCCGCGCCCTCCCGGGGGACCGACCGAGGTCTCCCGGACCCGCACCGATGGAGGTGCGCGGCGATGAGCCTGTTCCGGGACGACGGCATCGTGCTGCGGACGCAGAAGCTCGGTGAGGCCGACCGCATCATCACCCTGCTCACCCGGGGCCACGGCCGGGTCAGGGCGGTGGCCCGCGGGGTGCGCCGCACCAAGTCCAAGTTCGGCGCCCGGCTGGAACCGTTCTCCCATGTCGATGTGCAGTTCTTCGCCCGTGGCGGCGAACTGATCGGCCGCGGTCTGCCGCTGTGCACCCAGAGCGAGACCATCGCCGCGTACGGCGGCGGCATCGTCACCGACTACGCCCGCTACACCGCCGGCACCGCCATGCTGGAGACCGCCGAGCGGTTCACCGACCACGAGGGCGAACCGGCCGTCCAGCAGTATCTGCTGCTGGTCGGCGCGCTGCGCACCCTCGCCCGCGGCGAGCACGCCCCGCACCTCGTCCTGGACGCCTTCCTGCTGCGCTCCCTCGCCGTCAACGGCTACGCGCCCAGCTTCGGCGACTGCGCGAAATGCGGTCTGCCCGGCCCCAACCGCTTCTTCTCGGTCGGCTCCGGCGGCTCGGTCTGCGGGGACTGCCGGGTACCGGGCAGCGTCGTACCCTCACCGCAGAGCCTCGCCCTGCTCGGGGCGCTGCTCACCGGCGACTGGGACACGGCGGACACCTGCGAGCCCCGGTACGTCCGGGAGGGCAGCGGGCTGGTCTCCGCCTATCTGCACTGGCACCTGGAACGCGGCCTGCGCTCCCTCAGATACGTCGAGAAGTAAGCCCACAGCACCCCACAGCCGTCACGGCACACAGCCCCTCACAGCACACGCAGCACCTACAGCCTCACAGCCCTCACAGCACTCAGCTCACAGCACAGGGAGACGAGAAACACATGGTGGTACGCGGGATCCTGGGACGCCAGCGCCGCGAGTACAGCAGGCCGGAACCGCACCCCTCCGGCGCCCGCCCGCCGAAGCTGCCCGGTGAACTGATCCCGCGCCATGTGGCGATCGTCATGGACGGCAACGGCCGCTGGGCCAAGGAACGCGGGCTGCCCCGCACCGAGGGCCACAAGGTCGGCGCGGAGCGGGTGCTCGATGTCCTCCAGGGCGCGATCGAGATGGGCGTCGGCAGTATCTCCCTGTACGCCTTCTCCACCGAGAACTGGAAGCGCTCGCCCGACGAGGTGCGGTTCCTGATGAACTTCAACCGCACCTTCATCCGCAAGTCCCGCGACCAGCTCGACTCGCTCGGGGTGCGGGTCCGCTGGGTGGGCCGGATGCCGAAGCTGTGGAAGTCGGTGGCGAAGGAACTCCAGATCGCCCAGGAACAGACCGTCGACAACGACCGTCTCACCCTGTATTTCTGCATGAACTACGGCGGCCGGGCCGAGATCGCCGACGCCGCCAAGGCCCTCGCCGAGGACATCCGCACCGGCCGTCTCGACCCCGACAAGGTCAACGAGAAGACCTTCGCGAAATACCTGTACTACCCGGATATGCCGGATGTGGATCTGTTCCTGCGCCCCAGCGGCGAACAGCGCACCTCCAACTACCTGCTGTGGCAGAGCGCCTACGCGGAGATGGTCTTCCAGGACGTCCTGTGGCCCGACTTCGACCGCCGCGACCTCTGGCGGGCCTGCCTCGAATACGCCTCCAGGGACCGCCGCTTCGGAGGCGCGATCCCGAACGAGGAACTCCTGGCGATGGAAGGCCGACAGCCCTAGCGGGGGGTCTGGGGGGGGCCGCAGGCCCCCCCACGAAGGGGCGCGGGGAACTGCGCGACCAGCCCCCACCACGGGAAAGCCCGAAACGCAGCTCAGCCAAAACGGCGCTCACGCCCCCGAAGACCCCGCAGCGCACTCCTCACACGTACCGAAAATCTCCACGGTGTGCGCCACATTCACAAACCCATGCTCCGCGGCGATCGCCTCGGCCCAGGACTCCACCGCGGGCCCCGCCACCTCCACCGCCTTCCCGCACGCCCGGCACACCAGATGATGATGGTGCTCCCCGGTGGAGCACCGGCGGTACACCGACTCCCCGTCGGACGTGCGCAGCACATCGACCTCACCGGCGTCGGCCAGCGACTGGAGCGTCCGGTACACCGTGGTCAGCCCGACCGCGTCGCCCTTGTGCTTGAGCATGTCGTGCAGTTCCTGGGCGCTGCGGAACTCGTCGACCTCGTCCAGAGCGGCGGCCACGGCGGCACGCTGCCGGGTGGCGCGGCCCTTCACGGGCGGTCCAGCGGTGGTCACTGGTTGCCTCCTTGCGTCTGCGTTGTGCCGGGCGCCATTGTGCCAGCCCGGCTGGTCCGCGGTCAGACGCCGATCTCCCTACCCGCTCCACGAGCGGCTGGAACCATGCATTCCGCGGGGTCCGAGGCGGGGTGCGCGGCGGCGGCGAGCCGTGCCCGGCGCCGGGCCAGCGGCAGCGACACCGCGGTCAGCACCAGGAACGCGCCGATGGTCAGCAGCACGATCGTCGCCCCGGGCGGCACATCCTGGTAGTACGAGGTCACCGTACCGCCGAGGGTCACGGCCACCCCGATCGCGACGGCGACCGCGAAGGTCACCGCGAAGCTCCGGCTGAGCTGCTGCGCCGCCGCCACCGGCACCACCATCAGCGCCGACACCAGCAGCAGCCCGACCACCCGCATCGCCACGGTCACCGTGACCGCCGCGGTGATCGCGGTCAGCAGATTCAGCGCCCGCACCGGCAGCCCCGTCACCCGCGCGAACTCCTCGTCCTGGCTCACCGCGAACAGCTGCCGCCGCAGGCCCAGCGTGACCAGCATCACGAACGCCGCGAGCAGGCAGATCGCGGTCACATCGGACGACGACACCGTCGACAGCGAGCCGAAGAGATACGAGGTGAGATTGGCGTTGGAGCCGCCGGGCGCGAGATTGATGAACATCACGCCGCCGGCCATACCGCCGTAGAAGAGCATGGCGAGGGCGATGTCGCCGCGGGTGCGGCCGTACCAGCGGATCAGCTCCATCAGGACCGCGCCGAGCACCGAGACCAGGGTGGCCATCCACACCGGCGACCAGGACAGCAGAAAGCCGAGGCCGACGCCGGTCATGGCGACATGGCCGATGCCGTCGCCCATCAGGGCCTGGCGGCGCTGGACGAGATAGATGCCGACGGCGGGGGCGGTGATGCCGACCAGAACGGCGGCGAGCAGCGCCCGCTGCATAAAGGCGTAGTCGAGGATCTCCATCAGCTGAGCAGTCCTGTACGGAGGGGGCCGGCACCCTGGGGTGCGTGCGGGTGGACATGGTCGTGGCCGGGCAGGGCGTGCTGGCCGAGGGCCTTGGGCGGCGGGCCGTCGTGCAGGACACAGCCGTCGCGGAGCACCACCGCGCGGTCGATGAGCGGCTCCAGCGGTCCCAGTTCGTGCAGCACCAGCAGCACCGTCGCACCGGCGGCGACCTGGTCGCGCAGGGCGGCGGCCAGCACCTCCTGGCTGGCCAGATCGACGCCCGCCATCGGCTCGTCCATGATCAGCAGTTCCGGCGCGGAGGCCAGCGCGCGGGCGATCAGCACCCGCTGGTGCTGGCCGCCGGAGAGCGCGTCGACGGGGTCCTTCGCCCGGTCGGCCATCCCGACCAGTTCCAGGGCCCGGTGCACCGCCGCGCGGTCGGCCTTGCGGAAGACGCCGAAGCGGGTGCGGGAGAGACGGCCCGCGGAGACCACCTCGCTCACCGTGGCGGGCACCCCGCCCGCGGCCGTGGTGCGCTGTGGGACGTACCCGAGGCGTGCCCAGTCGCGGAAGCGGGCGCGGTCGGTGCCGAACAGCTCGATCCGCCCGGCGCCCACCGGCACCTGCCCGATCACCGCGCGCACGGCGGTGGACTTGCCCGAGCCGTTCGCGCCGAGCAGTGCGACGACCTCGCCGCGGCCCACCGTGAAGTCGATCCCGCGCAGCACGGGCCGTCCGCCCAGCTCGGCGCGCACTCCGCGCACGGAGATCACGGCCTCCGCCGCACCGTTCCCGCCCATGGCATCCTCCGTAGCCGTTGCCGCTGCTGCCGTCATTCGCTGCCCAGGGCCTGTTCCAGTGACGCCAGGTTGGCGTCCATGACCTGGAGGTAGTCGTCGCCCTTGGACCGGTCGGTGATGCCTTCGAGGGGGTCCAGGACATCGGTGCGCAGACCCGCGTCCGCGGCGAGGGTCTTCGCGGTCTCGTCGGAGACGAGCGTCTCGTAGAAGACGGTGGTGACTCCGTCGGCCTTGGCCTCTTGCTGGAGTTCCTTGATCCGGGCCGGGCTGGGCTCGCTCTCCGGGTCCAGGCCGTTGATGGCCTCCTGGGTGAGCCCGTAGCGCTCGGCGAGATAGCCGAAGGCGGCGTGGTTGGTGAAGAAGACCTTGGTGGTGGTGTCCTTGAGGCCCTCGGTGAAGCGCGCGTCGAGCGCGTCGAGCTTGCCGGTCAGGGTCTCGGTGTTCTTGCGGTAGTCGGCCGCGTGGTCCGGGTCGGCCTTCTCGAAGGCGGCGCCGACGCCCTCGGCGATCTCGGCGTACTTCACGGGGTCCAGCCAGACATGCGGGTCGAGGGCGTGCTCGTCCTCGGCCGGGGCGTCCTCGCCCTCGTGGCTGTGGCCTGCGCCGCCGTGGTCCTCCAGGGCGGTCAGGGAGGCGGCGTCGATCTTCGTACCCACCTCGGACTGGGAGACCGCCTCGTCCACGGCGGGCTGGAGGCTCTTGAGGTAGAGCACCGCGTCGGCCTCGCCGAGCTGTGCGGTCTGCCGGGCGCTCAGCTCCAGGTCGTGCGGTTCCTGGCCGGGCTCGGTCAGGGTGGTGACGTTCACATGGTCCCCGCCGATCTGCTCGGCGAGGAACTGCATCGGATAGAACGAGGCGACGACATCGAACTTGTCGGTGTTGCCCGCCGCGGAGCCGGTACCGGACGAGCAGGCGGTGAGGGCGGCGAGACCCAGAGCGGTCACGGCCGCCGTGGGTATGAGGTGTCGTCGTACGTTCATGACAGTCATTTTCAACAATTCTGGAAACGATTGTCAACAAACCGTTCCCGGCCGCCGGTGGCCGCGGGGTGCCGCTCGGCGGGATCGGACCGGGGCCCGCACCGATTTGGCCGAGGGGGAGCCCCCGCCGGTAACCTGAAGCATTCGCTCTGAAGCATCTCGCTTCGTCGCCCGTCGTCGTAATGAAGAGAGCACCGTGGCCGCCGACAAGATCGACACCATCGTCAGCCTGAGCAAGCGCCGTGGCTTCGTATTCCCCTGCAGTGAGATCTACGGCGGACAGCGCGCCGCCTGGGACTACGGGCCGCTGGGTGTCGAGCTCAAGGAGAACCTCAAGCGCCAGTGGTGGCGCTACATGGTGACGTCGCGCGAGGACGTCGTCGGTATCGACTCGTCCGTCATCCTGGCCCCCGAGGTGTGGGTCGCCTCCGGCCATGTCGCCACCTTCACCGACCCGCTCACCGAGTGCACCTCCTGCCACAAGCGGTTCCGCGCGGACCACTTGGAGGAGGCGTACCAGGAGAAGAAGGGCCGCGCCCCCGAGAACGGCCTCGCGGACATCAACTGCCCCAACTGCGGCACCAAGGGCCAGTTCACCGAGCCCAAGTCGTTCTCCGGCCTGCTCTCCACCCATCTCGGCCCCACCCAGGACACCGGCTCGGTCGCCTACCTCCGTCCGGAGACGGCCCAGGGCATCTTCACCAACTTCGCCCAGGTGCAGACGACTTCGCGGCGCAAGCCGCCGTTCGGCATCGCGCAGATGGGCAAGTCCTTCCGCAACGAGATCACGCCCGGCAACTTCATCTTCCGCACCCGTGAGTTCGAGCAGATGGAGATGGAGTTCTTCGTCAAGCCGGGCGAGGACGAGACGTGGCAGGAGTACTGGATGGAGCAGCGCTGGAACTGGTACACCGGCCTGGGCCTGCGCGAGGAGAACATGCGGTGGTACGAGCACCCGAAGGAGAAGCTCTCCCACTACTCCAAGCGCACCGCCGACATCGAGTACCGCTTCCAGTTCGGCGGCAGCGAGTGGGGTGAGCTGGAGGGCGTCGCCAACCGCACCGACTACGACCTCGGTGCCCACTCCAAGGCGTCCGGCCAGGACCTGTCCTACTTCGACCAGGAGGCCCAGGAGCGCTGGACGCCGTATGTCATCGAGCCGGCGGCCGGTGTCGGGCGGGCGATGCTGGCATTCCTGCTGGACGCCTATGTCGAGGACGAGGCGCCCAACGCCAAGGGCAAGCTGGAGCGCCGGGCCGTGCTGCGGCTCGACCACCGGCTCGCGCCGGTCAAGGTCGCCGTGCTGCCGCTGTCCCGCAACCCCGAGCTGTCGCCGAAGGCGAAGGGGCTCGCCCAGGCGCTGCGGCAGAACTGGAACATCGAGTTCGACGACGCCGGCGCGATCGGCCGCCGCTACCGGCGCCAGGACGAGATCGGTACGCCGTACTGCGTGACCGTCGACTTCGACACGCTGGAGGACAACGCGGTCACGGTGCGTGAGCGGGACTCGATGAAGCAGGAGCGGGTGTCTCTCGACCAGATCGAGGGGTACTTGGCGGGGCGCTTGCTGGGCTGCTGAGGTCCGGGTTTCCGGGTCACTTGGTTTTCCGGGCACCTGGTTTCTCGGTCACTTGGTGTGACGCCGACCTGGTGTGTCGACCATCTCCGGTGACGCCCACCCACCACCCGATTCGGTCGGGAGGAGGGTGGGCGTTCTGCTTGTCCGGCGTGTGTGCGGGGGCGGCGCGATGTGGTCCCCGATAACCGCCCCCCATTGGCCCTGTGGCGGCGCCGGGCCCGGCCGCCAGGGTGGGGCGTATGAGTATCGCGTTTCTGCTGACCACCCTCGTGGTGGTCGCCACCCCCGGGACCGGCGTCGTCTACACCCTCGCGGCCGGGCTGTCGCACGGGCGGCGGGCCAGCGTCGTCGCGGCGCTGGGGTGCACGGTCGGGATCGTCCCGCACATGCTGGCCACGATCACCGGTGTCGCCGCGCTGCTGCACACCAGCGCCACCGCGTTCCAGGTGCTCAAGTACGCCGGGGTCGCCTATCTGCTCTACATGGCGTGGGCCACCCTCAGGGACCGGGAGGCGATCGGCGTCGAGGGCGGGGGCACGCCGCTGTCGTCGGGGCAGATGATCTGGCGGGGTGTGCTGATCAATATCCTCAACCCCAAGCTGACCATCTTCTTCTTCGCGTTCCTGCCCCAGTTCGTCAGCCCCGGTGAGCCGCACGCGCTGGTGCGGATGCTGGCGCTGAGCGGGGTCTTCATGCTGGCGACGTTCGTGGTCTTCGCGGTGTACGGGGTGCTGGCGGCGTCCGTGCGCAGCCATGTCATCTCCCGGCCGAGGGTGATGGCATGGCTGCGGCGGAGTTTCGCGGGGTCGTTCGTGGCGCTCGGCGCGAAGCTGGCGGTCACCTCGCGCTAGGCCGCCGTCCCTCGCCTCAACGGCCTTGCAGGGCCTTCACATTGTCGCCGAAGGTCCAGTTGCGGGAGCCGTCCCAGTTGATGGACCAGGTCATCAGGCCCTTGAGGCTGGTGCCGTAGTTCCGCCACGCCTGGGAGACCAGGGACGGGGACATGTAACCGCCGCCCGCGCCGGACTGGGCGGGCAGTCCGGGCACCTGCTTGTCGTACGGGACGCGGATCGTGGTGCCCTGGATGACCAGGCCGCGGTTGAGGCAGTCGGTCTGGGCGATGAAGCCCTGGACGGTGCCGGCGGAGTAGGAGTCACCGGAGCAGCCGTAGAAACTGCCGTTGTAGTACTGCATGTTGAGCCACCACAGGCGGCCGTTGTCGGCGTACTTCTTGATGATCGGGAGGTACGCGCCCCAGATGGAGCCGTAGACGACGCTGCCGCCGGTGACGTAGGCCGTCTCCGGGGCCATGGTGAGGCCGAAGTTGGACGGCATCTGGGCGAGGATGCCGTCGATGATGCGGATCAGATTGGCCTGGGACGCGGAGGGGGTGTTGATGTTGCCGCTGCCGACGAGACCGGTCTCGATGTCGATGTCGATGCCGTCGAAGTTGTACTTCTTCAGGATCGGCACGATGGTCGCGATGAAGCGGTCGGCGACGGTGGCGGAGCTGAGGTCGATACCGGCGGTGGCGCCACCGATCGACATCAGGATCGTCTGCCCGGCCGCCTTCGCGGCGCACATCTCGGACGGCGTGGCCACCTTCACCCCGGTGTCCATGCCGTCCTGCCACAGCGCGGTGCCGTCGGAGAGGATCACGGGGAAGGCCGCGTTGATGACGTTGTAGCCGTGCTGGCCGATCCGGGAGTCGGTGATCGGGGTCCAGCCGAAGGGCGGGTGGACCCCGTTGGCGGCGCCGTCCCAGTTCTCCCAGTAGCCCTGGAGCACCTTGCCGGCGGGCCGGGACTTGACCGCGCAGGTCTCGACGGCGGCGGCGGGCTGGGCGAGGGCGATGGTGAGGGGGGCGAGACAGACGGTCGCGAGCGCGGCGGCCAGCAGCCGCGGTCTGCGGCGGGCCGTTCCGGCTGCACGGAGCCTGCGGAGCATTCGGGACCACATACGGGACCGCATACGGGACCTCCAGGGTCTTCTGGTGGGGCGACCGAGCCGTGGGTGTCGCGGGTGTCGTGGGCGTCGTGGGGGGCGTCATGGATGTCGTAGACATGACAGTCGCGCGGTCCAGACCATTCGTCAATAGGTCTGGACCAATTGCAGCCATGAGGGTGGGGGCGATGACTGACGACCGACAAGAGGGCGCCTGACGCCTGACGCCCGGCACCTGACGTCCGGCACCTGACACATGACAGCTGACAGATATTGAAATCTGTCAGCTGTCATGTCATGGTGGAGGTATGAGCACACAGACCCGCTCCCTCGGCACCACCGGCCCCCAGGTCTCCGCCCTCGGTCTCGGCTGTATGGGCATGTCCGCGCTGTACGGCGAGGCGGACCGGGCCGAGTCCCTCGCGACCGTCCACGCCGCGCTGGAGGCCGGTGTGACCCTGCTGGACACCGGCGACTTCTACGGCATGGGGCACAACGAACTGCTCATCGGCGAGGCCCTGCGCACCGCCCCCGCGGCCCGCCGTGAACAGGCGCTGATCAGCGTGAAGTTCGGCGCCCTGCGCGACCCGGACGGCGGCTGGAGCGGCTACGACGGCAGACCCGCCGCCGTGAAGAACTTCGCGGCGTACTCCCTCCAGCGCCTCGGCGCCGACCACATCGACATCTACCGGATCGCCCGCCTCGACCCGGACGTCCCGGTGGAGGAGACCGTCGGCGCCATCGCCGAACTGGTGGAGCAGGGGTACGTCCGGCACATCGGCCTCAGCGAGGTCGGCGCCGAGACCCTCCGGCGGGCCGCCGCCGCAGCCCCGATCTCGGACCTCCAGATCGAGTACTCGCTGCTCTCCCGCTCCCTGGAGACCGAGATCCTGCCCACCGCCCGCGCGCTGGGCATCGGGATCACGGCGTACGGAGTGCTCTCCCGCGGTCTGATCTCCGGCCACTTCAGAGCCGACCGGCAGCTCGGCGCCCAGGACTTCCGCGCGATGTCCCCGCGCTTCCAGGGCGAGAACCTCCGGCGCAATCTGGAGCTGGTCGAGTCCCTGCGCGAGATCGCCGGGCGCAAGGGTGTGAGCGTCGCGCAGATCGCCATCGCCTGGGTGCTGGGCAGAGGCGACGACATCGTGCCGCTGGTCGGTGCCCGGCGCCGGGACCGGCTGACGGAGGCGCTCGGCGCGCTGGATGTCACGCTGGACGAGGCCGACCTCGCGGCGATCGAGCGGGCGGTCCCGGCCGGGGCGGCGGCGGGCGAGCGCTACCCGACGGGACAGATGGCCCACCTCGACAGCGAACGCTGACCGGTCCGCCCGGTACGGTCGACGCCATGCCACCCACCAGTGAGACCCTCACCGCCGAGCGCATCCTTGAGGCGACCGAAGAGGTGCTGCGCCGCCATGGACCGGCCAAGGCCACCGTGGTCGACGTGGCCCGCGCGCTCGGCGTCAGCCACGGCAGTGTGTACCGCCACTTCCGCACCAAGGCGGCGCTGCGCGAGGCGGTGACCAAGCGGTGGCTGGACCGTACGTCCGAGAGTCTGGCCGTGATCGCCGAGGGGGACGGCGACCCGGAGGAGCGGCTGCGCTCCTGGCTGTGGGCGCTGTTCGAGGCCAAGCGACGCAAGGCGGGCGAGGACCCCGAGCTGTTCGCGACCTATATGGTCCTGGTCGACGAGGCGGTCCAGGCGGTCGACGACCACATCACCGACCTCACCGCCCAACTGGCCCGGATAGTCGGGGACGGGGTGACGGCGGGCGCGTTCCACACGGCCGACGAACAGCTCACCGCCCGGGTGCTGTTCCAGGCCAGCGGCCGGTTCCACGACCCGTGCTACGCGGCGGAGTGGGTGCGGCCGGAGGTGGAGACCGACCTGGAGGCGATGCTGGGGCTGCTGGTCGGGGGGCTGCGGTCGTCGTAGCCGAGCGCCTGCCTGGGCATCCCGGGGTGGGTGACCCGGCGCCCGCCTCGGTGGTCGGCCCGGCGGTCGGCCCTTCCCTTGACCTCAACCGCGCTTGCGGTTCTACGGTTCCCAGCGGAGGCCGGTCATGGAAGTGCCGGCCGGACAGCCGGACGGACGTGGAGCGAGCGCCCAGGGGCGCCGCCCGGCGTCGGTTCCTGAACGGGAGTGGTGAGAGCGATGCGGGCTATTCAGATACGGGAGTTCGGCGGGCCGGAGGTCATGGTCGTGCGGGAGGTCGCCGACCCGGTGGCCGGACCCGGGCAACTGGTCGTCGGGATCGCCGCCGCCGATGTCATCTTCCTGGACACCCTGCTGCGCGCGGGCTGGGGCGGGGACTACTTCCCGCTGGAGCTGCCCTATGTCCCCGGGGGCGGCGGCGCCGGGCGGGTGCTGTCGGTGGGGGAGGGGGTGGACCCCGGCTGGATCGGCCGACCGGTGCTGGCCCGGGGCAGCGGCGGCTATGCGGAGCGGATGGTCGCGGAGACGGCGGATGTCGTGGAGATCCCGGAGGGGGTGGCGTTCCCGCAGGCGGCGGCGCTGCTGCACGACGCGGTGACCGCGCAGATCCTGATCGACGAGGCGCGGATCGAGAAGGGCGCCTGGGTGCTGGTCGCGGCGGCGGCCGGGGGCGCGGGCTCGCTGGTGGTGCAGTGGGCGCGGGAGTCGGGAGCGCGGGTGATCGCGGCGGCCCGGGGCGACCGCAAACGCGCGCTGGCGGCGGAGCTGGGTGCCACCCTCACGGTGGACTACAGCGAGCCGGACTGGCTCCGGCACGTGCGGGAGGCGACGGACGGCGCCGGGGTGGAGGTGGCGTTCGACGGCGCCGGTGGCCCGCTGGGCCGGGAGGTGTTCGAGACGGTGGCCAAGGGAGGCCGCTTCCTCACCTACGGCACGTCGGACGGCTTCGCGGACATCGACCCGGAGACCGCGCGGCGCCGGGGGGTGACGGCGATCAACACCCTGGAGTCCGGCCCGCCGGGCCCGGAGATCGTCCGGGAGATGCTGACCCGGGCGCTCGCACTGACCGCGCGGGGCGGTCCCCGGCCGGTGATCGGGGCGACGTATCCGCTGGAGCGGGCGGCCGAGACGCATGAGGCGCTGGCGCGGCGGACGGCGGTGGGGAAGTCCATCCTGGTGCCGGGGGACCGGGAATGAGCCGGAGGAGCTGATGCCGGGTCGGGGGTGAGGCGGAGGGGGCTGACGCCGGGTCGGGGGTGAGGCGGAGGGGGCTGACGCCGGGGCCGGGAACAAGGCGTAGTGAGGACTGACACCGGACCGCGAACGCCGGGCCCACCCGGGGGTTCAGCCCGTGCCGGGGGAGGGCGCGGCGGGGTCGACGGTGGCCTGGTGGGCCTCGGCGAGATGCTCCTCGGCCTTCAGCCAGGGCAGGAACTGGGCACGCCGGAGCCAGCCGCAGGTGTCACAGGTGAGCGTGCGCTGCACCCCGGTACGGGCGACACGCACGATGTGCTCCCGCCCGTGCTGATCCCAACGGCTGACCTTGCTTGTGTCGATCTGCGGCATGACGACTCCAGCATTCGTTTCGACGATCAGTTCGATCCGGGTGAACCCTTTCACGCGGCTGGGAGTGTGCGGCAGTAACGGCATCAACAGGGCGGACTTCACGGGAACTTCGGAAGTCGACGCGGAGGGAAGGCGGCGTGGGAGAGTGGGGAGCGGGCGGCCGATGCGCTCCTCCGTCCGGGTCGCGCCGAGCACCGGACGGAGGGGCGCTCATGGGCTACCGGACAGCACGCGGTCCGTGGCCGGCGCGGCAGCGGGGGCAGCGGCAGGGGGGGCCAGCGGAGAGTGTCGGCGAGGGCCAACGGGCCGGGTCCGGGGAAGTAGGTCCGCTGCCGGGTGTGGTCGACACGCTCGCCGTCCGGGCGGACCCGGTACGTCTCGATCGTCATGCGTGAGGTGCCCGGGGCGGGCGGGGTACCGGCGTTCACCGCGTGGCCTCCCCGTCCCCGGGAGGTTCCGGGGCGCGTTGGACAACAGCCTTGAGGACGGTGGAGACGGCCCGCTGGAAGTCCGGGCTGTGCGCGATGGATTCCTGTTCGGGGTCGGTGTACTGCCAGGAGTGGCATCCCGGATGACCGGCGTACAGGGTGCACGCCTCGTCTTTGGGGGTGGGGCCGGAGAGGGTGTCGCAGTCGGGCACGACCCGGAAGGCGTCGGGGGCTTCCCCGTCCGCCCACTGGACCCACACCTCGCCCTCGCTCGCGTCATCCAGCTCCCATACGAGGTCCTGGTGACGACCTCTGGTGTGCTCCTGGAGCTGGCAGCGCAGCAACAGCCGTACGTTGCCGGGGGCGCTGGAGTCGTGGATCGACGCGAACATCACCGCGATCAGATCGACGGGCATCATCGTGGTGGCACCACAGACCCGGGGCCGGGGGGTTCCGGTCAGCGTGACCACACCGCACCCCTCGCCATCGTCCGCAGCTCAGACGCGTCCACGGCCAAGGGACCGACCGGGCCGTCAGCCGCCTCCCAGCTGAGCCCCAGCCTGCGCAAGCGGTGACGCTCCCGCTCCTGCCAGCCCCGGAGCCGTTGCCGTTCCCGCTCCGGCGCCGCCTCGGACTTGGGGAGGTACGGCCGGACCAACTCGGCCGTACCGGTGTCCAGAAGAACCCCGTCCCACCCTTCGGGGGAAACCTCCCCGAAGGGCTGTCCTCGCCTCCGCAGTGACCCGGGCGCGGTCACGGAACCCGATGTCACCGCACCCTGCCCACCGGCCGCGAGCGGCAGACGGGCACGACTACGCACGAACGGCGGCAGTAACAGCCGCAACAGACAGTCGAAGACCGGACCAATACGCTTCGGCACGTCAGCAACTCCTCAAATTCCGGGCACAGGAAGTCGGCCCGACCAGGTCTGGGCAACTTCCTGTAGGAAGTAACTTCCTGTGGGAAGTTAGGACACTCATCGGGTACGGTCAACCACATCTGATAGGAAGATTGAGGAGGCGACAGTGGCAGGCACCGTGGCTCGGATGGCCGCCTACCTGAAGGCCCGTATTGACCTGGGCACTCTCGAAGCCGGGGACAAACTCCCGCCGACTCAGGCCCTGATGAAGCAATTCGAACTGAGCGACAACGCCGTGTACCGAGGAATCGCCCTGCTCAAGGCGGAGGGTTACCTCTACTCCCAGCAGGGCAAGGGCGTGTTCGTCTCCGACCGCCGCAGGCTGATCGTTGGCGAGAAGCGGATCGAGGGCATCGCTCAGCGGAACGAGACCATCAATCACCAGCGGAGCATCCGGGTGGAGGCCCCCGACTGGGTCGCCGCACACCTGGGCTCGGGTCAGTGCGTGAACCGCGCCCGGACGGTGACCCGGGGGACCGTTGTACTGCAAGCGTCGCAATCCTGGGTGCACCTCGACGTCGCCGAGATCGTGCCCGAAGTGGATGAGCCCCGGGCGTGCGACCCCACATGGCAGGCCGTCTACCAGGACCGTTCAGGTAACACCGTGCAGGTCGCCTCAAAGACCGTGGACACCCGGATGGCCACCGCCGACGACCGCGAGGCGCTCGAACTCACCGAGCCCGCACCCGTACTGGTGATGCGCAGCGTGTATGTGACGGGGAACAAGGCGATCGGCGTCGGCGAAGGCCTGTACGCCCCCGGTTATCCTCTCTCGCTCACCTGAGCCCCAACTCGGCTCCGGACAGCGCCCGAAGAGGTGTGAGGGGCGGCAGCCGGGCAACGCGATGGCCGACGGAGACGAGGGCGCCTTGAGGAAAACCGCGGCCACGCCGACCCCGGCCCACGATGACGTGTCTGACGGTCACCGCCCCATCCCCACCACCTCCCGCGCCTCCCCCGCCCTCAGACGCTCCGCCGTGCGTTCCGCGGTCGCCGTCGCCCACCGGCCGCTGGTGAGCGCCCCGACCGCCAGGACCGACAGCCCGCACAGCACCAGCACCCACCACCCCGGCTGGGCGGCGGACACGAAGCCCTCCGCGTACGACAGGCCGCCGAGTCCGGCCGCGAGCACCGCGCCGACGATCGCGACGCCCAGGGTCTGGCCCAGTTGGCGGCTGGTGGAGGCGACGGCCGAGGCGACCCCGGCCTGGGACAGCGGCATCCCCGACACCGCCGTATTGGTGATCGGCGCGTTCACGAAGCCGAAGCCGACGCCGAAGAGGGCGTATCCGAGGAAGAGGGTCGCATCGGAGGTCTCGGCGTGGAACGCGGCGAACATCAGGGAGCCCGCCGTCATCGCCAGCCCGGCGATCAGCAGCGGTATCCGTGGCCCCCGGCTGCCGACCAGCCGCCCCGACAGGGGCGCGCACAGGAACGTAGGGACGGCCATCGGCAGCATCCACAGGCCCGCGTGCAGGGCGTCCAGGCCCCGGACGTTCTGGAGGTACAGCGTCGACAGGAACAGAAAGCCGCCCAGCGCGGCGAACGCGCTGATCGCGATCACCGTCGCCCCGCTGAACGGCGCCGACCGGAAGAACCGCAGATCGATCAGCGGCTCCGCCCGCCTCGGCTCCACCCGCACCAGCGCCACCAGCGCGATCACCGCGACCGCCGCGAACGGCAGGACGTACGACAGCTCCGAGTGCGGCGCCTCGATGATCGCGTACGTCAGCGAACCGAACAGCAGGATGATCAGGAGCTGCCCGACCGGGTCCGCCCGGCGGGGCTTCGCCGCCCGCGACTCCGGTACGAACCGCCAGGTCAGCAGCAGCGCGGCGATCCCGACGGGGAGGTTGATCCAGAAGATCGCCCGCCAGTCGACCGCCTCCACCAGCAGACCGCCGATCAGTGGACCGGCGGCCATCGAGACACCCACCACCGCGCCCCAGGCGCCGATCGCGCGGGCACGCTCCCGGGGCTCGGTGAAGGTGTTGGTGATGATCGACATGGCGACCGGGTTCAGCATCGAGCCGCCCACCGCCTGGATCATCCGGAACACCACCAGGGTCTCCAGACTCGGGGCCACGGAGCACAGCGCCGAGCCGAGGGTGAAGACGATCAGGCCGACGACGAAGACCCTTTTGCGCCCGATCCGGTCGGCCGTGGACCCGGCCAGCATCAGCAGCGAGGCGAGGACCAGGGTGTACGCGTCGATCGTCCACTGGAGCCCCGAGGTACTCGCGTGCAGATCGCGCTGCATGGAGGGGAGCGCGATGTTGAGTACCGTGTTGTCCATGCTCACGATCAGCAGGCTCATACAGCAGATCGCGAGCACCAGCATCCGGCGGCGGGGACTCGGCCGGGAACTCAGCTCGGACATCTCTTCAGGGTACGTCGATACCGATAGTGCGGCTAACTAACGAATATGCCTCCGGTGAGGTGCACGCCGATCCCGGCACCCGGCACAATGGGGGAATGCCCACGCCCGTCCCGCCCGTCGCCCCCGAGCAGCCGTCGTCGCTGCGGATCGGTCCGCACGCCGTCCGGCCGCCCGTCGTCCTGGCCCCCATGGCCGGGATCACCAACGCGCCCTTCCGCACGCTGTGCCGGGAGTTCAGCGGCGGGAAGGGGCTGTTCGTGAGCGAGATGATCACGACCCGGGCGCTGGTCGAGCGCAATGAGAAGACCATGCAGCTGATCCACTTCGACCCGAGCGAGACACCGCGCTCGATCCAGCTGTACGGGGTGGACCCGGCGACCGTCGGCAAGGCCGTCCGCATGATCGCGGAGGAGGGCCTCGCCGATCACATCGATCTGAACTTCGGCTGCCCGGTCCCCAAGGTGACCCGCAAGGGCGGCGGCTCCGCCCTCCCCTACAAGCGCCCGCTGCTCCGCGCGATCCTGCGCGAGGCCGTCACCGGCGCGGGGGACCTGCCGGTCACCATGAAGATGCGCAAGGGCATCGACGACGATCACCTCACCTATCTCGACGCGGGCCGGATCGCCGTCGAGGAGGGCGTCACCGCCATCGCGCTGCACGGCCGTACCGCCGCCCAGCACTACGGCGGCACCGCCGACTGGGACGCCATCGCGCGGCTGAAGGACCACGTCCCGGAGATCCCCGTGCTCGGCAACGGCGACATCTGGTCGGCGGACGACGCGCTGCGGATGGTCCGTACGACCGGGTGCGACGGGGTCGTCGTCGGGCGGGGCTGCCTCGGGCGGCCGTGGCTGTTCGCCGATCTGGTCGCGGCGTTTGAGGGGCGGGCGGGGCAGGTGGCCCGGCCCTCGCTGCGGGAGGTCGCCGAGGTCATGGTCCGCCATGCCGCGCTGCTCGGGGAGTGGATCGGGGACGAGGCGCGGGGCGTCATCGACTTCCGCAAGCATGTCGCCTGGTACCTGAAGGGGTTCGCGGTCGGCTCGGAGATGCGGGGGCGGCTCGCCGTGACCTCGTCGCTGGGGGAGCTGCGGGGCGGGCTGGACGAGCTGGACCTCGACCAGGAGTGGCCGGGCGGCGCGGACGGCCCTCGCGGGCGGACGTCGGGCAACAACCGGGTCGTGCTCCCGGACGGCTGGCTGAGGGACCCGTACGACTGCGCGGGCGTCGGGGAGGACGCCGAACTGGACACCTCCGGCGGTTGACCGGTGAGCGAACGCGGCCCCCTCAATCCCCCTTGATCAATCTCCCTCAACCCCTGACCGACCCAAACGCCTCCAAGAACCGATCCCGAAACGCGCTCATCCTCCACACCCCCGCCCCCGCCCCCGGCCGCAGGCCCTCCGTCCAGCCCCAGTCCGTGATCCGGGACAGCACCGCCGGATCCTTGGTGACGATGGAGACCGGGACGTCCCGGCTCGCGGCGGGGCCGGTGACCTTGGCCAGGGGCTGATGGTCGCCGAGGAAGACCAGGACCGTGTCGTCCGTCCCGTACCGTTCCAGCCATTCCGTCAGGCTCGTCAGCGAGTAGGACACCGCCTTGCCGTACTCCTCCTTCGAGCGGGAGCCGCTCGGCGCTATCTCGGAGGGGCGGTGGCCCTTCGCCTCGATCGCGTCGTAGAGGGAGCCGTCGCCGAGGTCGTCCCAGTCGACCATCTCCGGCAGGGGCGCCCACGGCTGGTGACTGGACGTCAGGATGATCTCCGACATCAGCGGCCTCTCCCGCTCCCGGCCGTGCTCCAGGCGTTCGAACGCCTCCAGCGCGTACTGGTCCGGCATCGTCGACCAGCTGAACTTCGGCCCCTCATAACCCAGTTCGAAGGCGTCGTACACCCGGTCCAGGCCGAAGAAGCGCTGTTCCGGCCAGCCCTTCTGCACCCCGGGCATCACCCCGACCGTGTCCCAGGCCCCCGTCTTCTGGAACACCTTGGTGAGGGTGAGCCGGTCGTCGGCCGCCGTCACCGTCCGGTACCGCTGCTGGTTGTCGATCCACAGGCCGGACAGAAACGTGGAGTGGCCGAGCCAGCTGCTGCCGCCGAAGGTCGAGGACGTCAGCCAGCCGCTCCTCGCCCGGAACCCGGCCGCCTCCAGCGCCTCGCCCCGGGCCGCCAGCGTCCCGGTGACGCCGGGCGCGGTCACCGGGTCCTCGATCGCCGTACGGCCATAGCTCTCGATGAAGGCGAAGACGATGTCCTTGCCGCGCAGCTCCGGAACCAGCTGCTCCGCCGGGGTGGTCCCGTAGGGGTCGGTGCCCGCCTCCTTCGCGAACTCCGCCTCGTCCCTCAGCGTCCACCGCACCAGCTTCGCCTTCGCCTCCACCGCCGCCCGCGCCCGGTCCGCGGCCATCGGCACCCCGGCGAACTGCACCCCCAGCGTGGCGCAGCAGATCCAGACGGTCGCCGCGATCAGCGTCCCCCGGTGCACCGCCCCCTGGTGGTGGCCGAGGAGCCGGGCCAGCCGGACCGCCGCCGCTCCGGTCGCCGCCACCAGGGCCACCGCGCCCGCCACCGCCCCCACCGTGGCGACCCAGGTGGTGGTCCGGCCCATGGTGTCGACCAGGTAGGAGTGGGCGTCGTCCAGCAGGCCCCAGTCCAGCACCGGGTTGAAGCCGCGCCCCAGGTATTCGCCGAACCCCAGGTCCAGCAGATTCACCACGGTCACCGCGCCGAGCCCGGCCCCGATCACCCCCGCCGCCCACACCCGCGCCCGGCGAGGCAGCGCCAGCAGCACCGCCGCCGCGACGATCGGCTCCGCCGGGATCCGTACGAACGCGGCCGGCCGGAGGTCCTCCGCCGCGTTCGGCAGCACCGAGGTCATGAAGAGGAGCAGGGCGGCCCCCGAGGTGAGCGCCGCCCGGCAGCCCCGGGCCACCCCGGGCCGCGCCGCCAGCCAGCGACGTACGATCCGCCGGGGCCGCGACAGCCGGGGGAGCAGGTGAGCGAGTACGGCCACCAGAGGGGTCCTTCCGCACGGTCACGGTCACGGTCACGTCATGGCTCGACACCGTTCCGTACGGACCACCCCTGAGGCTCGTTCACCGCGTCGCCGTTCTTTTGGGAAGGCTCCCGGCGTACCCCTAGACGCCGCCCCCCACCGCGGTCAGCAGCCCCAGCGGTGTCGCCGCCGCCCGGGACTCCCTGACGCACGCGTGTGCGTACGGGACCGGGCCCTCGCCCTCGCCCCGGTCGTACCCGGCGTACACCTCGGGGAGCCGGCCGCCCATCGCGACCGCCGCCGCGACCACGCCCTGGGCCACCGTCCGCGCCTCGTCGTGCAGCCCGTAGCGGGCCAGGCCCAGGGTGATCAGCGCGTTGTCGTGCGGCCACACCGAACCGCGGTGGTAGGAGAGCGGGTGGTACGCCGGCTGCCCGGCCGCCAGGGTCCGGACGCCCCAGCCGGAGAAGAAGTCGGGCTCCAGCAGCCGCCGGCCGACCGCCTCCCCGTACTCCTTGTCGAGGAGCCCGGACCAGAGCAGATGCCCGGCGTCGGAGGCCAGCGCGTTCAGGGCCCGGCCCTCGCCGTCCAGCGCCAGCGCCGGGAACGCCCGGTCCTCCATCCAGAAGTCCCGCTGGAAACGGTCCCGCAGATCCGCCGCCGCCTGTTCGAGGAGCGCCGCGTACACCTCGTCGCCCCACACCGTGCGCGACAGCCACGCCGTGCGGCGCAGGGCGTCGTACGCGTAGCCCTGGGCGCCCGCCGCCATCACCGGGCCGGTCGGCCGGGTGCCGTCGGCGGCACAGATCGCGCCGGGGGAGTCCTTCCAGTTCTGGTTGGCGAGGCCGCCGCGGTCGGCGCGGTAGACGAGATAGCCGCGCGAGGTCAGCCCGCCGTGGTCCAGCATCCAGCCGACGGCGGCCCGCGCGTGCGGTTCCAGCCGGCGGGCCAGCACCCCGTTGCCGGTCTGCTCCACATACGCGCCGAGCAGCACCAGGAAGAGGGGCGTGGCGTCGACCGAGCCGTAGTAGCGGCCGTAGGGCACCTGGCCGAAGTGGGCCAGCTCGCCGTGGCGCACCTCGTGCACGATCTTGCCGGGCTGGGCGACCGACTCGGTGACGGTGTCCTTCGCCTGGGTCGCGGCGAGCGCGGGGAGCGTGGCGGCGGCGAGCTGGGGGCGGTAGGGGAGGGCGAAGAGGGAGGTGAGGAGGGCGTCCCGGCCCAGCAGGCTCAGGAACCAGGGGGCTCCGGCGGCCGGGACCTGGAGTTCCTCGCCGTCCGGACCGGTCGCGGGGACATGCAGTATGGCCAGGTCCGCCAGGCCCCGGGTACAGGCCGCGGCCAGTTCCGGCCAGTCGGTCGGGAAGGCCACGCCCTCCATGAACGCGGCTTCCCGCGCGCGGACCCGCTCGGTCACCGCGCGCGGGGAGCGGGGCACCCGCAGCGCCCGCTTCTCGCCGTGCGGCCGGGCCATCACCCGCAGCAGCAGTTCGGCGGTGCCGTGGGCGGGCAGTTCCAGGGTCCAGACCAGGCGCCGGGCGCCGGTGCCGGTCTCCTCCACCGCGTCCGGGGCGGGCTCGGCGGTGACCGTCGTACTGGAGCGCCATTCGCCGCGCCGGTAGCCGAACTCCACCCCGTCGTCGAGGATCTCGCGGCGCCGCACCGCGCCCGTCTTGGCGTAGGTGCGGTGGTCGGAGCGGAGTTCGAACTGGTCGGTGAAGTCGGCGTCGACGGTCAGCGCCAGCCGTACGGTGACCGGCACCGGGCGGTTGCTGGTGACCCGCAGCGACTCCACGAAGGCGCTCTCCGCGACCGCCTGTTCCCGGAACAGGGTGCAGGCGGGCGGCTCGGTGCGGCCCCCGCGCGGGACGAGGACACAGCGCGCGGTGTCGCCGCCGCCGACCGGCGCGAGCGCCTCCGGCACCGCCCCGTCGACGGTGAGCTGCCAGCGGCTCAGATGCCGGGCGTCCCGGACGAACAGCCCCTCGGGGGAGCCGCCGTGCCGTACCCCGCTGATGTCCCCGCTGTCGTCGACGGCGGCGAACGTACCCCCGTACACGAGCAGATGATGCCGGTCCGTCATCGCCGGTCCCCTCCCTCGGCTCCCTCGGCCGTCGGGTTCTCCGCGGCCGGTTCCATGGCGTGCAGCAGGTCGAGCGTGAGCGCGGCGGTCCAGCCGAAGCCGGCCGCGCCGCAGGCCGCGCCGGTGTACGGGTCGACGTACTCGGCGAAGCCGGATGTCAGCGCGCTGTCCACGAGGGCGGCGCGCAGGGCGTCCGCCCGCCGGGACTCGCCCTGGACGCGCAGTCCGCGCTCCAGGAGCCAGCCGGTGTTGAACCAGGCCGGTCCGCGCCAGTAGCGGTGCGGGTCGAAGGACTCGCCGAGCAGGTCGTAGCTGGGCACCAGCCGGGTGCCGGCGCCGAGCCCGAAGTGCGGTCCGGTCAGGGTGCGCAGCAGGGTCCCGCCGATCTCGCGCGGCAGCTCGGGCAGCAGCAGCGGGATCAGCCCGGAGACCCCGCGCTCGGGGATCAGCGCGGACGGCATCCCCCGCCCGGTGCGGGGCCCGGGTCCGCCGCGCAGGTCGCGGCAGAGGAACATGCCCGCCGCCGGGTCCCAGAGCCGTTCGATCAGGACCGCCGTGAGGCGTTCCGCGCGGGCGTGGCGGGCGGTGCCGCTGGCGCCCAGTTCGCGGGCGATACGGGCGAGGGCGTGCTCGGAGGCGATCAGCAGGGCGTTGAACGCGGGGTCCTCGACCATGAACGAACCCGGGGCGTCCGCGTACCCCCCGTCCCGGTAGTCCGCCGCCAGCCGTACGTACCGGCCGTAGTCCAGATCGGTCGGGCGGTCCTCGGGGGCACCGTGGTCGAGGTCGGCGCGGCGGAAGGAGCGGGCCGGGGCGGGCACCACCCGGGCGAGCGGGGCGTCCCAGGCCGGGCTGTTGTCCATGCCCTGCTCCCAGGGGTGGACCACGGACGCCAGCCCGGCGCCGCCCAGGTCACGGCGGTGCAGCAGATACCGGTGCCAGGCGGCGAGCTTGGGGTACATGCCGGTGAGAAAGCCGCGGGCGCGGGAGAGGCCGGGGTCGGCCAGGTGCGTCAACCAGACAGCCAGCGCATGCACCGGTGGCTGCACGATGCCGGACGTTTGTACGGTTCCCGGAGCGCCCGCCGCGCGGCCCGCGGTCGAGGAGCGCCAGAAGTCGGGGCTCGGGAAGTAGGCGTCGAGCGGTACGGAGGGGTTGAAGACGATGTGCGGGACACGGCCGTCGCCCCACTGGGCGCGGAACAGGGTCTCCAGCTCGGTCTGGGCCCGTAACGGCGACAGATGCCGCAGTCCGATCGCGATGAACGCGGAGTCCCAGGACCACTGGTGCGGGTACAGCGAGCGGGAGGGCACCGTCGAGGTCCCGGTCCAGTTCCGCTCCAGGACACGGGCCGCCGCGAGCCGGGGCGAACCGGGCGGCGGCGGAGGATCGTATGCGATCTCTCGATGCGCAGGTCGGGCGGTGAGTTGGGCGGTGCGATCCACTCGGGGCTCCCCGAAAGACATCCGGTCGGGTCGGTTCGGTCTTGGCCATCGTAGAGTTACGTCTATTTAACACGCAAAACCTAGGATGTAATGCAGACTTGGGAAACACAAGGGGGTGCGCATGAACGGTCGGAACGGGACTCGGAACGGGACTCAGACCAGCGCCGGTGACCTGCTGGAACTCGTCCGCAGCGGCCGTGCCGTCACCCGAGGTGCCCTCCAGCAGGCCACCGGACTCTCCCGGGCCACGGTCGGTCAGCGCCTCGACCGCCTCTTCCGCGCGGGTTGGCTGCGCGAGGGCGCGGGCGGCCCGGTCGGCTCCCCGCTCGGCGGGCGCCCCTCCATCACCCTGGAGTTCGACGCCGAGCACGCGATCGTCCTCGCCGCCGACCTCGACACCCGGCACGCGCGTACCGCCCTGCTCACGCTGACCGGCGAGATCCTCGCGGAGAGCGGGGGCACGCTGGTGGTGGAGGACGGCCCGGAGCCGGTGCTCGGTGAACTCGGCGGCTGGCTGGCCGAGTTGCTGCGCAAGGCCGGGCGGCGGCCCGAGGAGGTCTGCGGCATCGGCCTCGCGGTGCCCGGCCCGGTCGAGTCCGGCACCGGCCGCGTGGTGCAGCCCCCGATGATGCCGGGCTGGGACGGCTACGACATAAGGGGCCGCCTGGCCCGCTCCTTCGCCGACCACACCGGTTCCACCGCCCCGGTCCCGGTCCTGGTCGACAACGACGCCAACCTCATGGCGTACGGCGAGCAGCGCGCCGGGCACCCGGACTGCGCGGCGTTCGTACTGGTCAAGGTCTCCACCGGCATAGGCGCGGGCGTCGTGGTCGACGGCGCCCTGTTCCGGGGGATAGACGGCGGCGCCGGGGACATCGGCCACATCCGCGTCCCGCAGGGCGCGAGGGCACTGTGCCGGTGCGGTTCGTACGGCTGTCTGGCGGCGGTCGCCAGCGGGGGCGCGGTGGCCCGGCGGCTGGCCGAGGCGGGGGTGCCGGCGGCATCCGGCTCGGATGTGCGCGAACTGCTGGCCGCGGGGCATCCGGAGGCGGCGGCGCTGGCCCGCGAGGCCGGGCGCGGTGTGGGGGAGGTCCTGGCGACGGTGGTGACCCTCCTCAACCCCGGGGTCCTGATGATCGCCGGGGACCTGGCCGGGATCCCCTTCCTGACCGGGGTGCGGGAGCTGCTGTACCAGCGGGCGCTGCCCCGCTCCACCGCCCACCTGGAGGTCCTGACCTCCCGCCTGGGCGACCGGGCGGCCCTGGTCGGGGCGGGCGCGCTGGTGGTGGAACACCTGTACGCCCCGGACCGCGCGGAGGAGCGGCTGCGGGCGTTGGGGGTTTGAGGACGGGGCCGCGTCCGCGGGGGTGGGGGGACTGGACCTGGGGTGCGATTGCGGGGGTGGGCGGGCAGGGGGAGTGGTGTGGTTGCGGGGGGTGGGCGGGGGGAGTGGTGGAGGTGTGGTTGCGGGGGTGGGCGGGGCTGGAGCTGGGGTGCGATTGTGGGGGTGGGCGGGGTGTGGGGCAGGGGTTCGATTGGGGGGCTTGGGCTTGGGGCGTGGTGTTGGGGTGCGATTGAGGGGGCGGGGCTCGGGGCGTGGTGTTGGGGTACCTGGAGGTGCGGTCATGGGGTTGGGGTGCTGCCGAGTGGGGTTGGGGTGTTGGGGAGGGGGGTTGGGGTTTTGGCGGCGAGGTGTCTGGGGGTGCGGTCGCGGGGCTACCGGTCTGCGCCCGGTGTCGGGGTGCTGCGGAGTGGGTTCGCGGGGTCGGGGGTCCTGGTGGTGGGGTGCCCGCGCACGCGGTCGCGGGACTGTCGGCCGCAGGGCGTGCCCGGCGCGGGGGATGCGGCGGAGTGGGTTCGCCGGGCCGGGATCTTGCCATCGGCGTTCAGATGCGTGGCCGCCGCGGGCGGCGAGGCCGGGGGTCCGGCGAGGGCGGCCCGCGCGGGCCCTCGTGCCGGGCCAGCCCCCCGGGGCCCCGTGCCGGGCCAGCCCTCGGACCCTCCGCGCCGGACCCGTGCCGGGTCAGCCGCTGGAGCCTCACGCCGACCAGCCTCCAGAGCCCCGTGCCGGGCCAGCGTCCGGGCCCCCGGTGCCGGGCCGGGATCTTCCTATCCGCATCCAGATGCGTGACCGCCGCGGGCGGCGAGGCCAGGGGTCCGGCGTGGGCGGCCCGCGCCGGAGCCTCGTGCCCGGCCAGTCCTTGGACCTCCCGCGCTGGGCCAGCACCCGGAGCCCAGTGCCGGGCCGGGATCTTCCCCTCCGCATCCAGATGCGTGACCGCCGCGGGCGGCGAGGCCAGGGGTCCGGCATGGGCGGCCCGCGCCGGACCCCGTGCCGGGCCAGCCCCCCGACCCCCCGCGCCGGACCAGCCGCCGGAGCCGCGCGCCGACCAGCCTTCGGCCCCCCCGCGCCGGACCCCCGCGCGCTGGACCCGTGCCGGGCAAGCCCCCGGAGCCCCCCCGCCGACCAGCCCCCGGACCCCCCGCCGGGCCACCCCCGGACCCCGCGCGTCGGACCCCCGCGCGTCGGCCCCCGCGCCAGCCCAACCGCCGCAGCCCCATGCCGACCAGCCCCCGGCTCCCCGCCCGGCCCGCGCAGGGCCAACCCCCGCCCCGGCCGGAGGCCGTCATCGCCCCCCGGCCGGAGGCCCGTCGCGGTTGCGGTGCCCGGAGGGCAAGCGCACGCTCGGTGCATGAGAGGCAGCAGGTTTCCGCCCGGAGAGGCAACGGGTTCCGCCTGGAGGGGCAACCGGATTCCCCCCCCGGAGAGGCAACCCGTTTCCCCTTGGTTGCCGTTGGTTGCCGTTGGTTGCCGTTGGTTGCCGTTGGTCGCCGGGCGTCCGCATGGTGATACCCGGTCGCCCATAGGGGCGCTCCCGCGGCGTGATTCTCGCCACCCTTGATAAGGCTTGCGCTCAGATGAGCGGATCATGGGCGACTGCACTTCTCAAAGAGTGGCACTGAGTGCCAATCGATGATCGTTCATCGGGCGAACTCAGGCGTGCTGGAGGGCGCTCATGTGAGCGCAATAGAAGGCCGTGGACGCGATCCGGCTTCAAGAAGTGAACACATCATCGCCCGATTTCTTGCCAAGCCTTGACTTTCGATCCTGTGGCGGATGCCTGGTTACAGGCACATGACGCGCAAGTGGACCTCCCCAGACGCCTTGGATCTGGGTATGTTCCTCGCCGTCAGGGCAGCCACCGCGTCCTCCGAGGAGTTGGGACCCGTGTCGGAAAACCACAAGTTCGTTTACGACTTCACCGAGGGCAACAAGGATCTCAAGGATCTTCTCGGTGGTAAGGGCGCGAATCTCGCGGAGATGACCAACCTGGGCCTTCCGGTGCCGCCCGGGTTCACCATCACCACCGAGGCATGCAAGGTCTACCTCGACAGCGGCGAGGAGCCCGCGGCACTGCGTGACGAGGTGAGTGCGCACCTCGACGCGCTGGAGCAGCGGATGGGCAAGAAGCTCGGCCAGGCCGACGACCCGCTGCTGGTCTCCGTACGCTCCGGCGCGAAGTTCTCCATGCCCGGGATGATGGACACCGTCCTCAACATCGGACTCTCCGACACCTCCGTACAGGGGCTCGCCCAGCAGGCCGGTGACGAGCGGTTCGCCTGGGACTCCTACCGGCGCCTCATCCAGATGTTCGGCAAGACCGTCCTCGGCGTCGACGGCGACCTCTTCGAGGAGGCGCTGGAGAAGGCCAAGGCCACCAAGAAGGTCGCGGTCGACACCGAGCTGGAGGCCGCCGACCTCAAGAAGCTGGTCACCGCCTTCAAGAAGATCGTCAAGAAGGAGGCCGGGCGGGACTTCCCGCAGGAGCCGCGCGAGCAGATGGACCTCGCCATCAAGGCCGTCTTCGACTCCTGGAACGGCGACCGGGCCAAGCTCTACCGCCGCCAGGAGCGCATCCCGCACGACCTCGGCACCGCCGTCAACGTCTGTTCCATGGTCTTCGGCAACCTCGGCCCCGACTCCGGCACCGGCGTTGCCTTCACCCGCGACCCCGCCTCCGGCTACCAGGGCGTCTACGGCGACTACCTCCAGAACGCCCAGGGCGAGGATGTCGTCGCCGGGATCCGCAACACCGTGCCGCTCGCGGAGCTGGAGTCCATCGACAAGAAGTCGTACGACCAGCTGATGCAGATCATGGAGACGCTGGAGAACCACTACAAGGACCTCTGCGACATCGAGTTCACCATCGAGCGCGGCCAGCTGTGGATGCTCCAGACCCGGGTCGGCAAGCGCACCGCGGGCGCCGCCTTCCGGATCGCCACCCAGCTTGTGGACCAGGGCCTGATCGACGAGGCCGAGGCCCTCCAGCGGGTCACCGGCGCCCAGCTCGCCCAGCTGATGTTCCCCCGCTTCGACGACGAGGCCAAGGTCCAGCGGGTCGGCCGGGGCATCGCCGCCTCGCCGGGCGCGGCCGTCGGCAAGGCCGTCTTCGACTCGTACACCGCCGTCAAGTGGTCCCGCTCCGGCGAGAAGGTCATCCTGATCCGCCGCGAGACCAACCCCGACGACCTGGACGGCATGATCGCCTCCGAGGGCATCCTCACCTCGCGCGGCGGCAAGACCTCCCACGCGGCCGTCGTCGCCCGCGGCATGGGCAAGACCTGTGTCTGCGGCGCGGAGGAGCTGGAGGTCGACACCAAGCGCCGCCGGATGACCGTCCCCGGCGGGCATGTGGTGGAGGAGGGCGACCTCATCTCCATCGACGGCTCCTCCGGCAAGGTGTACCTGGGCGAGGTCCCGGTCGTCCCGTCCCCGGTCGTCGAGTACTTCGAGGGCCGGATGCACGCGGGCGCCGACGACGCCGACGAACTCGTCGAGGCCGTCCACCGGATCATGGCCTTCGCCGACCGCAAGCGCCGGCTGCGAGTACGGGCGAACGCCGACAACGCCGAGGACGCGCTGCGCGCCCGCCGCTTCGGGGCCCAGGGCATCGGCCTGTGCCGCACCGAGCACATGTTCCTGGGCGACCGCCGCGAACTGGTCGAGCGTCTGATCCTCGCCGACCACGACGAGGAGCGCGAGGAGTCCCTCAAGGCCCTGCTGCCCCTCCAGAAGCGTGACTTCGTGGAACTCTTCGAGGCCATGGACGGCCTCCCGGTCACGGTCCGCCTCCTGGACCCGCCGCTGCACGAGTTCCTCCCCGACATCACCGAACTCTCCGTCCGGGTCGCGCTCGCCGAGTCCCGCCAGGAGCCGCACGAGAACGAGCTGCGCCTCCTCCAGGCCGTCCACCGCCTCCATGAGCAGAACCCGATGCTGGGCCTGCGCGGGGTCCGTCTCGGCCTGGTCATCCCCGGTCTGTTCACCATGCAGGTCCGCGCCATCGCCGAGGCGGCGGCGGCCCGCAAGGCGGCCAAGGGCGACCCGCGCGCGGAGATCATGATCCCGCTGGTCGGCACGGTCCAGGAACTGGAGATCGTCAAGGACGAGGCGGACCGGGTGATCGCCGAGGTGGAGGCCGCCACCGGCACCTCCCTGAAGCTCTCCATCGGCACGATGATCGAACTCCCGCGCGCCGCGCTGACCGCCGCTCAGATCGCCGAGGCGGCCCAGTTCTTCTCGTTCGGCACCAATGACCTCACCCAGACGGTGTGGGGCTTCAGCCGCGACGATGTCGAGGCGTCCTTCTTCACCGCGTACCTGGAGAAGGGCATCTTCGGGGTCTCCCCCTTCGAGACCATCGACCGGGACGGCGTCGGCTCCCTGGTCGAACTCGCCGTGAAGGCGGGCCGCGCCACCCGCCCCGACCTCAAACTCGGCGTCTGCGGCGAGCACGGCGGCGACCCGGAGTCCGTCCACTTCTTCCACGAGGTGGGCCTCGACTACGTCTCCTGCTCCCCGTTCCGTATCCCGGTGGCCCGGCTGGAGGCGGGCCGGGCGGCGTCCCAGTCCAAGGGCAGCGACCACCGCTGACCCCTGCCGGGGGCCCACAGGACACCGGAACCGTCACTGCTGACCCCCGCCGGGGGCCCACAAGACACCGGAACCGTCACTGCTGACCCTGACCCTCGCCGATGCGGGGCGGTTCCGGGGCACGAAAGGAAGAGGGGGCGGCACCCTTGTGCGGGGGTGCCGCCCCTTCCCTCACATTTCAGTGCCCGCCTACTCCTCTGCTCCTCTACTCCGCTACTCCTCGCGGACGCTGATCGCCTGTGCCGGGCAGCCCCGGGCGGCCTCCCTGAGCAGCGGGTCGCCGCCGCCGTCCGCCGCCTCGGGGCGGACCGTCCCGAAGCCGTCGTCGTCCTGGTCGAACACACCGGGCGCGGTCAGATAGCAGTTGCCCGCACCGATGCAGTGATCCGGGTCGATCGACACCGTGGTCGTCGTCATCGCAGCTCCTAGCCGTGGGGGAGGGAGGGCGGAGCGAGTCGCCGCCCTGGCCGTCAGAGTGCCCGGCGCGGTCGCGGACCCAGCCCTTCCGGGCGCCCGCTTCGCCCCTTCGGGTGAGGGACAGGGCCCGCCCGCCGACCGCCCCGCTTCCGTCACGGCATGTCCATGACTTGTCCATCCCGCTCGCCTAACGTCCCGGACCGCACCACCCCGCCGCCGACCGGTGGCGGGGCCGGTCACGGCACCTCTTGGAGTGAGAGTGGAACGTCGTCACCTTCTGCGTGCGGCCGTCCTCGGCGGCTCCGCCGCCGCCTTCGGCGGCAGCCTCTGGCGCGGCGCCGCCTACGCGGCCCCGGCCCAGCCCGGCACCGGCCCCTACGGGGCCCTCGGCGCACCGGACGCCAACGGCATCAGACTGCCCAGCGGATTCACCGGCAGAGTGATCGCCCGCTCGGGCCAGGCCGTCCCCGGCACCTCGTACACCTGGCACAACGCCCCCGACGGCGGTGCCTGTTACGTGGACGGCAGTGGCTGGATCTATGTGTCCAACTCGGAGATCAATCCCTCGGGCGGCGCGAGCGCGGTGAAGTTCTCGGCCACCGGCACGGTGACCGCCGCGTACCGGATCCTGTCCGGCACCCGCACCAACTGCGCGGGCGGCAAGACCCCCTGGAACACCTGGCTGTCCTGCGAGGAGGTGTCCCTGGGCTATGTCTACGAGACCGACCCCTGGGGCGTCGGCGCCGCGGTCCGCCGGGACGCCATGGGCCGCTTCAAGCACGAGGCCGCCGCCGCCGACCCGGTCCGCCGGGTCGTCTACCTCACCGAGGACGAGACCAACGGCCGCTTCTACCGCTTCGTCCCGACGACCTGGGGCAACCTCTCCACCGGCACCCTCCAGGTGATGGTGGCCGGAACCGCCACCTCCGGCTCCTTCACCTGGGCCAATGTCCCCGACCCGGACGGCTCCCCGACCACCACCCGCACCCAGGTCTCCGGCTCCAAGTCCTTCAACGGCGGCGAGGGCTGCCACTACGCCGACGACACCGTCTGGTTCACCACCAAGGGCGACAACCGCGTCTGGCAGCTCAATCTGACGAACAACACCTATGAGCTGGCCTACGACGACTCCCTCGTCACCTCCGGCACCGCTCCCCTGACCGGCGTCGACAACATCACCGGCTCGGCCTCCGGCGATCTCTACGTCGCCGAGGACGGCGGCAATATGGAGATCTGTGTGATCACCCCGGCCGATGTGATCGCGCCCTTCCTGCGCATCGACGGCCAGTCCGCCTCCGAGATCACCGGCCCCGCGTTCTCCCCCGACGGCCGCCGCCTCTACTTCTCCAGCCAGCGCGGCACGAGCGGCAGTTCCTCCGGCGGCATCACCTACGAGGTCACCGGCCCGTTCCGCGCCTAGCCCGGCGGACCGGTGAGTGGCGGGTGGGACGCGGGGGAACTCCCGCTGGCCGTACGGGCGTTGACCCCTCGCAGGGAGCACGCACCCGAGCCCGAGTTCCTAGAGTTCCCCGAGTTGCCAGAGTCCCCCGCGTCCCACCCGCTCACCGCCCCCGGAGGCATGACCCATGACCACCCGGACCACACCCCCCGCCCGCACCACCCGCCGCGCCTTACTGACCGGACTGGCCGGACTGACCGGCGCGGCCCTGACCGCCGCGACCACCGGCACCGCCACCGCCGCCCCTGCCCCCACTCCCCCCCCCGCCTCCTGGCCCACGGAGTTCCCCCTCCCCGACGGCTTCCTCCCCGAGGGCATCACCATCGGCAGCCGCCCCTACGCCTATATGGGCTCCCGTGCCAACGGTGCCGTCCTGCGCACCGATCTGCGCACCGGCCAGGGCGAGATCCTCCACCCGGGCACCCCGGGCACGGCCACCATCGGCCTGAAACTCGACGGCGACGGCACGCTCTACCTCGCCGGCGGCGCCGGCGGCACCGCCCGCCTCGTCGACGCCCGCACCGGCGCCCTGCGCACCACCCACACCCTCACCACCGCCACCCCCGCCTTCATCAACGACGTCGTCCTCACCGGCGACCGCGCCTGGTTCACGGACTCCCGCAACCCCGTCCTGTACGGCGTCCCGCGCGGCCGGAGCACCGCGGGCGTCCGCGCCCTCCCGCTGACCGGCGACTGGGTCCAGATCCCCGACATCAACAACGCCAACGGCATCGTCGCCACCCCGGACGGCAAGGACCTGATCGTCGTCCAGAGCAACCCGGGCGCGCTGTACCGGATCTCCCTGCGCACCGGCGCCGCCCGCCGCTTCACCCTCACCGGCGCCGAGTCGGTCCTCTACGGCGACGGCCTGGTCCGGGTCGGCTCGACGCTCTACGTCGTCCAGAACCGGCACAACCTGGTCTCCGTCTGGGACCTGGACCTCACCCGGACCCGCGCCACCCTCCGCCGTACGATCACCGACCCCCGCTTCGACGTCCCCGCCACGGCCGCCCGCTTCGGCAACCGCCTCTACCTGGTCAACGCCCGCTTCACCAGCCCGCAGCTGCCGAGCACCACGTTCACGGGGGTCGGCGTCCCGCTCTGACGCCCCCAGGGCTCAGGCCGCCCGCACCTCGTACACCCGCACCCCCACCCCCTCCTCGTCCAGGCACCGCCCCGACTCCAGGTCGAAGCGCTGCTTGAGGAGGGGGGAGGCGACGAACGGGCGGCCCGCGTGGGTGCCGGTCAGGCCGCGGGAGAGCACCGCCGCCCCGCCGAACGGATCACGGTTGTCGATGGCGTACAGCCGTCCCGCGCGGTCGCGGAACAGGGCCGCCTGGCCGCCGTCCGGCAGCAGCGCGGCGACGCCCCGGCCGGGGAGCAGGGTGTCCAGGTCGCAGACCGTCAGCCAGCTGTCGGCGGAGAGCCGGATCTGCACCTTGACGTCGGTCTTCTCAGGAGCGGGAGCCATGGTCATCGCGGGGCGGTTCCTTCCAGGACGGGACCCGCGCCGGGGCGCAGTCCGATGGCGAGCAGGGGCAGGTCCGGCTTGATCTGATCGCGCTCGGCGACGAAACCGACCACCGGGTCCGGGGTGTCGGGGGCGTTCACGAAGGACACGAAACGGGCCAGCTTCTCGGGGTCGGCGATGGTCGCGGCCCACTCGTCGCGGTAATGCGCCACATGGTCGGCCATCAGCCGCTCCAGCTCCTCGCAGATGCCCAGCGAGTCCGCCACCACCACCTCCCGGACATGGTCCAGGCCGCCCGGCAGCCGCTCCAGCCAGGTCGAGGTGCGCTCCAGGCGTTCGGCGGTGCGGATGTAGAACATCAGGAAGCGGTCGATCAGGCGGATCAGTTCGGTGTCGGTGAGGTCCTGGGCGAGCAGGTCGGCGTGGCGCGGGGTGGCGCCGCCGTTGCCGCCGACGTACAGGTTCCAGCCGTTCGCCGTGGCGATCACGCCGAAGTCCTTCGACTGGGCCTCCGCGCACTCCCGGGCGCAGCCGGAGACCGCCGACTTCAGCTTGTGCGGGGAGCGCAGCCCCCGGTAGCGCAGCTCCAGGTCGATCGCCATCCGCACCGAGTCCTGCACGCCGTAGCGGCACCAGGTCTGCCCGACGCAGGACTTCACCGTGCGCAGCGCCTTGCCGTAGGCGTGGCCCGACTCGAAGCCCGCGTCGACCAGCCGGGTCCAGATCAGCGGGAGCTGCTCCACCCGGGCGCCGAACAGATCGATGCGCTGACCACCCGTGATCTTGGTGTAGAGCCCGAAGTCCCGGGCGATCTCCCCGATCACGATCAGTTTCTCCGGGGTGATCTCACCGCCGGGGATGCGCGGGACGACGGAGTAGGACCCGTTCTTCTGGAGATTGGCGAGGAAATGGTCGTTGCTGTCCTGGAGGGTGGCCTGCTCGCCGTCCAGGACATAGCCGCTCACCCCGATCGTCCCGGCCAGCGAGGCGATGACCGAGCCGACGGCGGGCTTGCAGATCTCGCAGCCGTCGCCGTCCCGGGCGCCCTCGCGGCCGTAGCGGTCGAGCAGTTCGCGGTGGGTGGTGATCCGCAGGGCGAGGACGATCTCGTACAGCTCCTCGCGGGTCTGGCCGAAGCAGCCGCACAGCCCCTTGTCGACCTCGACACCGCTCGCCTCCAGTTCGGCGCTGACGAGCTGGCCCAGCACCTTCACACAGCTGCCGCAGCCGCTGCCCGCCCGGGTGCACTTCTTCACCTCGGGGACGGTGGCGCAGGAGTGGTCGGTGACGGCGGCGCGGACGGTGCCCTTGGTGACGTTGTGGCAGGAGCAGACGACGGCGTCGTCCGGGAGGGCGGAGGGGCCGAGCGAGGCTCCTCCGGAGGAGGCGGGCAGCACCAGCGACTCCGGGGCGACCGGCGGCACGGAGCCGGTCAGCGCGCGCAGGGTGCCGTACGCGTCCGCGTCGCCGACCAGGATGCCGCCCAGCAGGCGGCCGTCCCGGGCGACGACCAGCTTCTTGTAGAGACCGGACCGGGCGTCGGAGTACACCACGTCCAGACAGTCCGCCGCCGTGCCGTGCGCGTCGCCGAAGGACGCCACATCCACGCCGAGCAGCTTCAGTTTGGTGGAGAGGTCGGCGCCGGTGAAGGACGCCTCGTCGGCCGCGAGGGTCGCCGCCGCCGTCTCCGCCTGCTCATAGCCCGGCGCCACCAGCCCGTACACCCGGCCGTCCGCGCTCAGCGCGCACTCCCCGATCGCGAACACCGCGGGATCGGTGACCGTACGGCACTGCTCGTCGACCGCGATGCCGCCGCGCTCGCCGACCGCCAGCCCGCAGTCCCGGGCGAGTTGGTCGCGGGGGCGGACACCGGCGCTGAACACCACCAGATCGACGGCGAGTTCCGACCCGTCGGACAGCCGCATCCCGCTGACCGCGCCCGCCGGGCCCGTGACGATCTCCTGGGTGCCGGTCCCGGTGTGGACGGTCAGCCCCTTCTCCTCGACCGTCCGCAGCAGGGCCGCGCCCCCGCCCTCGTCCACCTGCACCGGCATCAGCCGGGGCGCGAACTCCACGATGTGCGTGGCGAGGCCGAGCCCCTTCAGCGCGCCCGCCGCCTCCAGCCCCAGCAGCCCGCCGCCCACCACGGCGCCCGTCCGGGCCCCGGCCTTCGCGTACGCCTCGATGGCGAGCAGATCATCGATGGTCCGGTACACGAAGCAGCCCTCGGCGTCCCTGTGCGGCACCGGCGGCACGAAGGGGTAGGAGCCGGTGGCCAGGACGAGGGTGTCGTAGCGGACGACCTCGCCCGAGCGGGCCCTCACCGTCCGGGCCGCCCGGTCGATCCGCTCCGCCGGGTCCCCGAGCCGCAGCTCGATCCCGTGCGCCGCGAGGAAATCCGGGTCGGTGAGGGACAGCTCCTCCGGGGTACGCCCCGCGAAGTACGACGTCAGCCCCACCCGGTCGTACGCCGGCCGCGGCTCCTCGCAGAGCACCACCACCCGGTGGGTCGCGGTCAGGCCCCGCTCGGCGAGCGCCTCCAGGAACCGCTGACCGACCATGCCGTGGCCGACGAGCACGATCGTGGGCGTGGGCGGGGTCCCCGGGGTGTCGGTCATACGCGGCAGCCTCCGTCGTCCGTGCCAGCGGGTGGTGGTGCCGGTGTTTGTGGCGGTGGGGTGGTGATGCCGCTGTTCGTACCGGCGGGTGGTGGTGCCGGTGTTCGTGCCAGCGGTGGTGATGCCGCTGGCCGCACCGGCAGGTGGTGATGCTGGCAGCGTGCGCGGTGGGTGTTTCCCGACCGCATCGCACCTGTTTCCCGGGGGGAACGCTGCGCTCAGCGGGGGCGGGGGGTGGGTGTGAGGGCCCTTCGGCCACGAGGGGTGGGGTGCGGTTCTCCCCGGCTGCGGGTGCGGTTCTCCCTGGCTGCGGGTGCGGTTCCCCCCGGCTGCCGGTGCGGTTCTCCCCGGCTGTCGGGGGCGGGTGCGAGGGTTGTTCGGCCAGGTCCTAGGGTCGCGATCATGCCTGACATATCCCTGACCACCCTCGCCGTGCTCTGCCTCGCCGCCCTCGCGGCCGGCTGGATCGACGCGGTGGTCGGCGGGGGCGGGCTCCTGCTGCTGCCCGCGCTGCTGCTGGGCCTGCCCGGCTCCACCCCCGCCGTGTACGCCCTCGGCACCAACAAGGCGGTCGCCATCGTCGGCACCACGGGCGCGGCGATCACCTATGCCCGTAAGGCCCCGGTCGATGTCCGCACCGCCGTCCGGATCGGGCTCGCCGCCCTCGCCGGTTCCTCGGGCGGCGCCTTCTTCGCGGCCGGGATGAGCACCGAGGTGCTCAAGCCGGTCATCATGGTGGTGCTGCTCGGCGTCGCCGCCTTCGTCATCCTCAAGCCCGCCTTCGGCTCCGCACCGGCCCCGGGACCGGTCACCCGCCGCCGCAGGCTCGCCGCGATCGGCCTGGCCGGCCTCGGCATCGGCTTCTACGACGGGCTGATCGGCCCCGGCACCGGCACGTTCCTGGTCCTCGCCCTGACCGCCGTCCTCCACCTCGACCTGGTGACCGCCTCCGCCACCGCGAAGATCGTCAACTGCTGCACCAACGCCGGGGCGCTGGCGATGTTCGCCTGGCAGGGCACGGTGCTGTGGCAGCTCGCGGCGCTGATGGCGGTGTTCAACCTGGCCGGCGGCACCCTCGGCGCGCACACCGCGCTCAAGCGGGGCAGCGGCTTCGTCCGGGTGGTGCTGCTGACGGTGGTGTTCGCGCTGGTGGCGAATCTGGCGTACGAGCAGTGGATCGCGTAGGCGGGAAGGGTCGACTGGTGGATCGTGTGGGTGGGAAGGGTCGACTGGTGGATCGCGTGGGCGGGAAGGGTCGGCTAGGTGAGCAGCAGGTCGACCACCCCGGTGCTGCCCTCGTCCGGGTGGCCCTGGGCCAGACGCAGTTCCATCAGCCGCCAGATGGGGGTGAACAGCTCGGTGGTGACGCCCTGTTCCTCGGCGGCGCGGCGCATGGTCCGGCTGCCGGTGACCATCATGGCGAGGTTGGAGACCACGCCGGTGCGGTAGTCGCCGCTCTCCAGTTGCTGGGCCACCTCGTGCGCGGCCGGAGCCATCGCCACCAGCCAGTCGACCAGCAGCGGGGCGAACGCGCTCGGCGCGATGTCCTCCCGGCGCAGCAGCGCGAAGGCGTGCAGCACCCCGGTGAACACCCCGTCCAGCCCGCTCAGCAGCGCGATGTCGTACAGCGCGGCGAAACCGGGGTCCGCGCCGACGTACGTGGTCCCGGCCGGGCGCGCGAGCGTCTCCCGGTGCTCCTCGAACAGCTCCGCCGACCCGCTGTAGAACACATACCCGCCGGACGAGGCATCCCCGATCATCGGCGGTACGGCCATGATCCCGCCGTCCAGGAAACGCGCCCCGCGCGCCTTTGCCCACGCGGCCCGGGAACGGGCGTCGCCCGGGGTCCCGGTGGTGAGGTCGACCAGATCGCGTCCGGTGAGATCGGCGTCCGCGAGGGCCTCGCCGACGGAGGCGTCGTCCAGCAGACAGACGATGACCAGCCGACCGGCGGCGACCGCCTCGGCCGCGCTCGCGGCGACGGTGGCGCCCTCGGCGGCGAGCGGTTCGGCACGGGCGGCGGTGCGGTTCCAGACAGTGACCGGGTGCCCGGCGGCGAGCCAGGCACGGGCCAGGGCGGTACCCATGGCACCAGTGCCGAGGAGGGTGACGGGGGTGGGGGGCTTCGGGGTCGCGGGGGTGGTCTTCGTGATCGCGGTGTCGGTCATGCGGTTAGCCTCGGGTCGGGGAACATGCCTGCTCAAGTACGTACTTTGGAGTGGGCGGTTACCTCGGGGATAGCGTCCTGCTCAGCGGGGTACCGGACGCCGGTGACGACAGAAGGGGGCCGGGATGTCGAACGGACGACGGCCGGGACGGTATTTCTGCGGGATCGATGCCGCGATGGATGTGATCGGCGGTAAGTGGAAGGTGCTCATCCTGTGGGCGCTGGACGAACGGCCGCACCGCTTCGGCGAGCTGCGCCGGGAACTGCCGGGCGTCACCGAGAAGGTCCTCGCCGCCCAGCTCCGCGAACTGGAGGCGGACGGGATCGTGCACCGGGAGGAGTACGACGAGGTGCCGCCGAGGGTCGAGTACTCGTTGACGGCACGCGGTACGTCCCTCAACGCGGCGCTGGAGCCGCTCGGGGCGTGGGGGAGGGCGAACGTGGAGGGGGTACCACCGGAGCCGGCACTGCCGTAACCCTCGCAGGGCCTCCCCACCCTGGGTCCCCCCACCCTGGATCCCACAACCCCGGATCTCACAACCCTTGGTTGTGTCTGCTGAGGGTGAGGTTGTTTGATCCAGTGGGCCGCGCGGTGATGAGATCGGCGCATGTCTACTCGCACAGAGCAGGTCATGTATGTACGTACACCTGAGTTCGCGCGTCACGCGGAGCGAATCGCGGAGGTGACCGATGCGACCTCTCGGCTGAACGTGCTTCCGTTCAGCGACGAGCAGGGCCGCGCGGAACAACTCTCCGTTGTGTTCGGTGGCCCGCTGCCGGAGTCGGTGGTGATCTACCCGCCGTTCTACACCGAGCACGGGCTGAACACGACGTTCGGGCGTAACGTCTTCGTCAACCAGGGATGCACCTTCATGGACAAGGGCGGCATCCGCATCGGGAACGGCGTCATGATCGCCCCCAGGGTCAGCCTGATTACCGGAGGCCATCCGCTGCCCCTGGCCGAGCGCCGCGAGTACCTCTCCTTCGCCCCGATCGTCATCGGGGACGACGTGTGGATCGGGACGGCTGCCGTGGTCACCCAGGGAGTGACCATAGGTGCCGGTGCGGTGGTCGCGGCCGGTGCGGTGGTCACGCGGGATGTTCCGGCCGGCAGCGTGGTCGCGGGAGTGCCCGCCAGGGTGATCAAGTCGATCGGCTGAGCCCGGCCGCGGCGCTCACCCGGTGTCCGCGGTACAAGGGACGCGCCCTGGCTAGCGACTCCCCGTGAGATGGGCGAACACCACCACATTCCCCTGGTACCCGGTGTCCCGCGAGTACCCCCCGCCGCAGGTGATCACCCGTAGCTCGGGCCGGTCGGCGGCCCCGTACACCTTGTGGTCCGGGAAGGCATCGGCGTCATAGACCTCCACGGCGTCGACGGTGAACTCGGCGACCGAGCCGTCCCGCCGGTCCACCTCGATGCGGCCCCCGCGCTGGAGCGCGCCGAGCCGGTAGAACACGGCGGGTCCCTGCCGGTTGTCGACATGCCCGGCGACGATCGCCGTGCCGGTCTCCCCGGGGGTGGTTCCGGCCTCGTACCACCCGGCCAGGTTCTTGTCGGCGGCGGGCGGGACGTCGAGGCTGCCGCCGGGGGTGAGGCCGAGGCCCATCAGCGGGGCGTCGACGCGGATGCCGGGGACGCGGATACGGTCCGGCGGCGAGGGCGGCAGCGCGGGCGCGGCCCCGCTCCGGGCTCCGGGGCCGGTGCCCGCCTGGGCGGCGGACGGCTGGGGCGGTGTCTCCCGCGCGGCGCCGGGTCCGAGCAGCCACAGGCCGGTGCACAGGGAGACGACGGTCATCCCGGCTATCGCGGCGTTCCCCACAGAGCGCATCACGCCCCCTCTCCTTCTCTTCCCTCTCTTCTTCCCTCTCTCCGTTCTCCCCGTGCCCCCTCCGGGCCGCGAGGGGCGTCGGACCAGGAGGGGGCCGGGGTCGTGCGGTACCGGTGGACGGACAGCGGAGGGTGTCCGTCACATCCCATCGCCTCTCGCCCGGCGATGCAGGAGCCAGGTACCGCCCGCGGCGGCGACGGCCAGTGCCGCCACTCCGGCCGCGGTCTGCACGGGGTCGGGACCGAGTGCGCCGCCGACCCCCGTCTTCACACTGCCGCGCGGATGGACCGCCGCCGCGCCGTGCGCCGGGCCCAGGGCCACCACCAGATCGCCCAGCGCCTGCCGCCCGCTCTTGGCGCACTTCGCGACGATCTCGTACGTCCCCGGCACCGCGCTCTCCGGCACCTTGAACTGGCCGAGCGCCCGGCCCTCGTCCGTCGTCGGCGCCAGTGTGAACCGCCCGGCGCCGACCGCGCTGGCATCCCCGTCGGCCGCCCCGTTGTCGCCGCACACATCGGTGGTCGCGGTGACATGGGTGCCGGGTGCCACCGTGCGCGGCGCCACCTCCAGGGCACCGGAGGGCGGAACCCCGGCGCCCGGCGTGACGCGCGGCGCCCCGTCCGTCGCGGGCGTCCCGCCGCCGTACGCGGGTGCGGCGAGGCCGCCGCCGGCGGCGGTCACGGCTAGCGCGGTGGCGGCCAGCAGCCGGGCGGTACGTCGCATCGGTGCTCCTTCGAGCGGTCGGCTCAGCGGTCGGTTCGGCGGTCGGTTCGGCGGTCGGCCCAGCAGTCGGTTCTGCGCGCCGCGTTCCGTGCGTGCGTCACGGGCGTGTGCCTGCCCCTTGAGGAAAAGGGCCCCGCGCCGGGCCCGCTTGTCGAGGAAGCGCCCGAACCGCGGTGAACGGGTGGCCGCGCGCCCCTCCCGCCCCCGGCCTCCGACGCGTTTCAGCAGGTCATGGGGGAGAGGGGGACCGCCACCGAGAAAGTCTCCGAAGGACACCCGGCAGGGGTGTGAATGGGTGACCGCCCCCGCGCCCCGCCCACCCCCTCACCCGGCTTGACCTCAACCAAAGTTGAGGTACCAGCCTGTCCCGCATGACCACCGAGAGCACCACCCCGCCCGCCGCGCCCGCTCCCCTCGATGTCGCGGTCGTCGTCGGCAGCAACCGGCACGGCCGCTTCGGCCCCGTCATCGCCGACTGGCTCCTGGACCGCGTCCGCGCCCACGACGGCCTCGTCCCGCACCTCGTGGACGTCGCCGAGATCCCGCTGCCCACGACCATGCAGCGCACCCCGCAGGCCACCGCCGCCCTCGCCGAGGTCACCCCCCGGCTCGCGGCGGCCGACGCCTTCGTCGTCCTCACCCCCGAGTACAACCACTCCTTCCCGGCCGGTCTGAAGAACCTGATCGACTGGCACTCCGGCGAATGGCGGGCCAAGCCCGTCGCCCTGGTCTCCTACGGCGGACGCTCCGGCGGTCTGCGCGCGGTCGAGCAACTCCGCCAGGTCTTCGCCGAACTGCACGCCGTCACCCTCCGCGACACCGTCTCCTTCCACAACGCCGGCGCCCTCTTCGACGACTCCGGCCGCCCCAAGGACCCGACCGGCCCCGACGCGAGCGCCAAGGTGATGCTCGACCAGCTCGTCTGGTGGGCCCACACCCTCCGCGAGGGCCGCGCCCGCCGCCCCTACGCCGGATGACCGGCACACCCGCGACGACCGTCACGCCCCGACGACCAGCACACCCCCGACGGCCAACTCACCCCTGACGGCCAACTCACCCCTGACGACCGGCACACCCCCGACGACCGGCACACCCCCGAGGTAGCTCGAACACACGGACGGGAGACAATCCCGTCCGTGACCCTCCCGCCAGTCCCGCCCCTTCCTCCCCTCCCACCCCTCCCCTTCTTCGTCTACGGCACCCTCCGCCCCGGCGAGGCCAACCACCACGCCTTCCTCAGCGGACGCACCCGCGCCGAACACCCCGCCCGACTGCCCGGCGCGGTCCTCTACGACGGCCCCGGCTACCCCTACGCCGTCCCGGCGCCCGGCGGAGTGGTGCACGGCGAGCTGATCACCGCCCGCCCCGACACCTACGCCGAACTGCTCCGCACCCTGGACGAGTTGGAGGAGTACGTCCCCGGCGACCCCCGCAGCCTCTACGAACGGGTCACCCGCGAGGTCGTCCAGGACCCGGACGGCACGCCCGTCCACGCCTGGGTGTATCTCGCCGCCCCGCGGATCGCCGCCGGACTGCGCACCCACGGCACCCTCATAGAGACCGGCGACTGGCGCACCCGCACCGCCCGCTGACCCCGCCGCCCCCTTCGAGGAGGCGACGGCCCTGCGGACGGCCCCGCGGACGCCCCCGCGAACGGCCCTCTCCGCCCTACTCCCCGCTCGCCAGCGCCTGCCGTACCCCCTCCTCGCGCGGCCCCAGGAACGCCGGATCGGGCCGCACCACCACATCCCACGCCGCCTTCCCGGCCGCGAGGATCTCCCGCACACCCCCGGAGTACGAGGGTCCGGGTCTGTAGTCGGGCACCCCGATGCCGTACCCCGACACCCCGGCCGCCTCGCACAGCGCCACCGCCCGGCGGATATGGAAGTCCTGACTGATCAGCACCGCCTCGTCCACCCCGAAGATCTCCTTGGCGCGCACGCACGAGTCCCAGGTGTCGAAGCCCGCGTAGTCACTCACGATCTGCCCGTCCGGAACGCCCAGCCGGGTCAGATAGGCGCGCATGGCGTCCGGCTCGTCGTACTCCTCCCGGCTGTTGTCACCCGTGACCAGCACGACTCTGATCTGTCCCGCCCGGTACAGCTCCGCCGCCGCGTCCAGCCGGTCCGCCAGATACCGCGACGGCTCGCCGTCCCAGCGCAGCCCGGCGCCGAAGACCACGGCGACATCCGTGCGCGGCACATCGGCGATCGTCCGCAACCGGTCACCGGTCGTCAGCCGCAGCCAGGTCGCCGGCAGCAGCGCCAGCACGCACATCGCCATCACGATCTGCGTCAGCCGCCGCTTCCCGGCCGTGCTCCTCGGTATCCGCGGACGCGCCCACCGCACGCGGCGAAGCCCCCTGGACCACCTCGACCCCACCCTCACTTCTCACCCCTCATCAGCCCCACATCCACCCGTCACCAGCGAAAACGTGTTCCAGACCCGTGAGAGTTCCCGCCCCTCCTCACACCAAGGGGTGAACCGCCGTGAAGCCACCGCAAACAGCCATGACGGGCCGGGCAACGGCCAGGCAACCTCGCCGCGTCACCATCGCCTCATGACCGCCCCGCCCGACCGTCCGGCCGCCCTCGTCCTGGTCGCCCACGGCAGCCGCGACCCCCGCGCCCTCACCACCGTCCACGCCCTCGCCGCCCAGGTCCGCGCCCTGCGCCCCGACCTCCCCGTCCACCTCGGCCACATCGAGCTGAACGCCCCGCTCCTCCCCGACACCCTCGCCACCCTGCCCGCCGACGAGGCGATCCTCGTCCCTCTCCTCCTCAGCCGCGGCTACCACGTCAAACGGGACATCCCGGACCTGGCGGCGACCACCCCCCTCCGCACCACCGTCGCCGCGCCCCTCGGCCCCCACCCCCTCCTCGCCGAGATCCTGCATACCCGGCTGACCGAGGCCGGCTGGCCGACCCGGCTGACGGACCGCGACCGCCGTACGACCGCCGTCGTCCTGGCCGCGGCGGGCTCCCGCGACCCCGAGGCCGCCCTCGACACCGCCCGCACCGCCCGTCTCCTCGCCACCCGCCTCGGCGTCCCCGTCCGCCCCGCCTACGCCTCCGCGGCCCACCCGACCGTCCTGGAGGCGATCAGCACCCTGCGCGCGGAGGGCCGCCCCCGCATCGCCGTGGCCTCGTACTTCACGTCCCCCGGCCGCTTCGCCACCCAGTGCGCCACGGAGCCCCCCTGGCTGGCGTCGTCCCCCCTGGGCCCCCACCCCTCCCTCCCCCACCTGATCCTCCACCGCTACACCCAGGCCACCTTCAAATCCCACATCCACACAGCGCCCCTTTAGGGGCGCGGGGAACTGCGCGATCAGCCACCCCCAACCCGCACCGGCAAGACAACAAAAACCCGCCACACGAGCCGCCCTCCAGGGGCGCGGGGAACTGCGCAACCAACCACCCCCAACCCGCACCGGCAAGACAACAAAACCCCGCCACACGAGCCGCCCCCCCAAACCCCACCCCCACCACTCCCTCCCCTACTGTCAACCCCATGGTCGACACCCCGGAAGCCACCCCCTACGAACCGTCGGCGACAACCCGCTGGGCACCGGAGCCCGACAAACGCCCCGGCCGTACCGCCTTCCAACGCGACCGCGCCCGCATCCTGCACTCCGCCGCGCTCCGCAGACTCGCCGGGAAGACCCAGGTCGTCACCCCCGGCGGCACCTCCCAGGCATGGGACCCCAGCCCCCGCACCCGCCTCACCCACTCCCTGGAGTGCGCCCAGGTCGGCCGGGAACTCGGCGCGGCCCTCGGCTGCGACCCCGACCTCGTGGAGGCCGCCTGCCTCTCCCACGACCTCGGCCACCCCCCCTTCGGCCACAACGGCGAACAAGCGCTCAACGAGTTCGCCGAGGACTGCGGCGGCTTCGAGGGCAACGCCCAGTCCCTGCGCCTCCTCACCCGCATCGAGCCCAAACGGTTCACCCCGGAGGGCTCCGTCGGCCTCAACCTCACCCGCGCCGCCCTGGACGCCGCCACCAAGTACCCGTGGCCGCGCGGAGCGCACCCCACCGACCCCGCCTCCCGCAAATTCGGTGTCTACGACGACGACCGCCCCGTCTTCGACTGGGTCCGCGAGGCCGCCCCCGGCACCCGCAGCTGCTTCGAGGCCCAGGTCATGGACTGGTCCGACGACGTGGCGTACTCCGTCCACGATGTCGAGGACGGGCTGCACGCCGGCCATATCGACCCCAACTGCCTGCACGCCGAACCCGAACGCCAGGCGGTCTTCGCGGTCGCCGTCGGCCGGTACGTCCCCGCCGGCACCGACCCGGCCGAACTCGCCGCCGCCCTGGACCGCCTCCTGGACGCCGAGTGGTGGCCGCACGGCTACGACGGCTCGGCGGTCGCCCAGGCCCGCCTCAAGGACGCCACCAGCCAGCTCATCGGCCGGTTCTGTCTGGCCGCCGAGGGCGCCACCAGAGCGGCGTACGGCGGGGGCCGCCTCACCCGGTACGGCGCCGAACTCGTCGTCCCGCGCGCCACCCGGATGGAGTGCGCGGTGCTCAAGGCCGTCGCCGACCGGTATGTGATGCAGCGTGACGAGCAGGCCCGGATCCGGGCCGATCAGCGGATCGTGGTCGCCGAACTCGCCGAGGCGCTCACCGCGCGCGCCCCCGACGGCCTGGACCCGCAGTTCCGCGCCCTGTTCGACACCGCCCCGGACGACCGGGCGCGCAAGCGGGTGATCGTGGACCAGATCGCCTCGCTCACCGACGCCTCCGCCCGCACCCTGCACCACCGCCTGACCGCCCCGCGCGCGGGGGCGTGACAGCGGGCGGCCAAAAGGCGTCAAAGGCACCCGGAAGGGACAGCAGAGGCACCCGGAAGAGACGCAGAGGCACTCGAAGGTGACCCTCCGTGGCCTGATCGGGTCACCCCCTCTTCCCCCATCACGCTGCGTGCGGGACGCTCGCCTATGGCGGCACTCTTCTGTGGCGGCATTTTTACGAGGAGGCATCAAGTGGTCGACGCGGATCAGACATTCGTCATCGTCGGAGGCGGACTCGCCGGGGCGAAGGCGGCCGAGACGCTCCGGGCGGAGGGTTTCAACGGGCGGGTGATACTGATCTGCGACGAACGCGACCACCCGTACGAGCGCCCGCCGCTGTCCAAGGGCTATCTGCTCGGCAAGGAGGAGCGCGACAGCGTCTTCGTCCACGAACCCGCCTGGTACGCCCGCCATGACATCGAGCTGCATCTCGGCCAGACGGTCGACCGGATCGACCGCGCGGCGAAGACCGTCCGCTTCGGCGACGACGGCACCCTCGTCCACTACGACAAGCTGCTGCTGGCCACCGGCTCCGAGCCGCGCCGCCTGGACATCCCCGGCACCGACCTGGCGGGCGTCCACCATCTGCGCCGCCTCCACCACGCCGAACGCCTCAAGGGCGTCCTGTCCTCCCTGGGCCGGGACAACGGGCACATCGTGATCGCCGGGGCCGGCTGGATCGGTCTGGAGGTCGCGGCGGCGGCCCGGGAGTACGGCGCCGAGGTCACCGTCGTCGAGTCCGCGCCGACCCCGCTGCACGGGGTGCTGGGCCCGGAGCTGGGCGCCCTCTTCGCCGAGCTGCACCGCTCCCGGGGGGTGCGGTTCCACTTCGGGGCGCGGCTCACCGAGATCGTCGGCCAGGACGGCCTGGTCCTGGCCGCCCGTACCGACGACGGCGAGGAGCACCCGGCGCACGACGTGCTCGCCGCGATCGGCGCCGCCCCTCGCACCGGTCTCGCCGAGTCGGCCGGTCTGGCGATCGCCGACCGCGCGGACGGCGGCGGCATCCTGGTGGACGAACAGCTGCGCACCTCCGACCCCGACATCTACGCCGCCGGTGATGTGGCCGCCTTCCCGCACGCCCTGTTCGGGGCCCGGGTCCGGGTGGAGCACTGGGCGAACGCCCTCAACGGCGGACCGGCCGCCGCGCGGTCGATGCTCGGCACGGACACCCCGTACGACCGGGTGCCGTACTTCTTCTCCGACCAGTACGACCTGGGCATGGAGTACAGCGGCTGGGCCCCGCCGGGGTCGTACGACCAGGTGGTGATCCGGGGGGACGCGGCGAAGCGGGAGTTCATCGCGTTCTGGCTGACGGAGGGGCGGGTGCTGGCCGGGATGAATGTGAACGTGTGGGATGTCACAGACCCGATCCAGCAGCTGATCCGCTCCGGGGCCCCGGTCAGCACGGACGATCTGGCGGACCCGCATATTCCGCTCGAAAACCTCGTCCCGTGAGTGTCGGTGCGCCCCCGTAGACTCTCCTCGTGGCTGGACGGATCAACGACGAGGACGTGAAGGCGGTTCGGGACACGGTCCCGATCGACGCCGTGGTGTCCGAGTACCTCCAGCTGAGGAACGCGGGCGGGGGCAATCTCAAGGGCCTCTGTCCGTTCCATGACGAGAAGTCGCCGTCCTTCCAGGTCAGCCCGAGCAAGGGACTCTTCCACTGCTTCGGCTGCCAGGAGGGCGGCGACACCATCACCTTCGTGATGAAGGTGGACCACCTCTCCTTCTCCGAGGCGGTCGAGCGCCTCGCCGCCCAGGCCGGCATCACCCTGCGCTACGAGGAGGGCGGCTACAACCCCTCCCATCAGCGCGGCGAGCGCATCCGCCTGGTCGAGGCCCACAAGATCGCCGCCGAGTGGTACGCGGAGCAGCTCGCCACCGGCCCCGAGGCCGAGACCGGCCGGGCCTTCCTCACCGAGCGCGGCTTCGACCACTTGGCCGCCGTCCACTTCGGCGTCGGCTACAGCCCCCAGGGCTGGGACCACCTCACGCGCTATCTGCGCGGCAAGGGCTTCACCGACAAGGAACTCCTGCTCTCCGGCATCGCCCAGGAGGGCCGCCGCGGCCCCATCGACCGCTTCCGGGGCCGTCTGATGTGGCCCATCCGGGACATCGCGGGCGATGTCGTCGGCTTCGGCGCCCGCAAGCTCTACGAGGCGGACACCGGCCCCAAGTACCTCAACACGCCCGAGACGGCGATCTACAAGAAGTCCCAGGTCCTGTACGGCATCGACCTCGCCAAGAAGGACATCGCCAAGTCCAGCCGCGCGGTCGTCGTCGAGGGCTACACGGACGTCATGGCCTGCCATCTCGCCGGGGTGACCACGGCCATCGCCACCTGCGGCACCGCCTTCGGCGGCGACCACATCAAGATCCTGCGCCGGCTGCTGATGGACAACGGCTCCGCGCGGGTCATCTTCACCTTCGACGGCGACGCCGCGGGCCAGAAGGCCGCCCTGCGCGCCTTCGAGGACGACCAGAAGTTCGCCGCCGAGACCTATATCGCCGTCGCCCCCGACGGCATGGACCCCTGCGATCTGCGGCTCGCCAAGGGCGACGACGCGGTGTCCGACCTGGTGGAACCCCGCACGCCGCTCTTCGAGTTCGCCCTGCGCCAGATCGTCGCCCGCTACGACCTCGACACCCCCGCCGGGCGCGCCGCCGCCCTGGACGAGGCCGCCCCGGTCGTCGCCCGCATCAAGAACAGCGGCGCCCAGCACGAGGTGGCCGTCCAGCTCGCCGGGCTCCTCGGCATCCTCGACACCCAGTTCGTCGTCAAGCGCGTCGGCCAGCTCGCCCGCTGGGCCCGCGACCGCGGCGGCCGGGGCCCCGCCTCCGCCCCCCCCCAGCAGCCGTACGCCATGACGGGCGCCGCCCCCGCCCACTCCGGCCCGGCGCTGACCCTGCGCAACCCGGTCTTCGCCACCGAGCGCGAACTGCTCAAGCTCGCCCTCCAGCGCCCCGAGCTGGTCTCCCCGGCGTTCGACGCGTACGGGGTCGACGAGTTCACCGCCCCGCCCTACGCGGCCGTCCGCCAGGCCGTGCAGGACGCGGGCGGCGCCGAGTGGGGCACCCAGGACCCGCAGGAGTATCTGATCCGCGTCCGCGAGGCGGCCCCCGACGACACCGTCCGCGCGATGGTCACGGAACTGGCGGTCGAGGCGATCATGCGCAAGAACGTGGACGAGGTGTACGCGGGCGAGCAGCTCGTCATGGTCCGCCGCAGAGCCGTCGACCGCCGTATCCAGGACGTCCAGTCCTCCCTGACCCGCCTCGGCACGGGCGGCGACGCGGCCCGCCTCGCCACCGTCCAGAACGAGCTGTGGATCCTCCAGCAGTACGGACAGGCCCTGCGCGTACAGGGCGCGGCAGCGCTCTAGCGACAGCCCTCGGGCGGCAGCCTTCCGGTGGCGGCCCTCGCGCCGGCCCTCCGACGACAGCGCCCTCGCGCCAGCCCTCTGGCGGGGCCGCCCGTCCCTCGCGTCACCGGCCGGTCACGGCCCGGACGCAAAAAGTCACCGCACGCCCCTCGTGGCGGCGATGTGTCGTACCCCACACTGGGAAGCGGTGCCTGAGTCCTCGGAGCGCGGCCGACCCGTCCCCCACGGGTCCCACACCCCCGCGGTTCCGCTCATCGCGTACGGGACGGACAGCGGCAAGGCCGTCGACTCCGCCCCCCAAGCAGCGCTGCCGCACGCCTCAGCAGCGATCATCCTGGAGGTCGCCCCCGTGCAGACCCAGACCCTCGTACAGAACGACAGCACCGCCACCGACGCCGGCCGGCCGGACCCGGAGACCGGCGTCCTGGTCGCCGTGCCACCGCAGCACCTGACCGAGGGCCACCCCGAGGCCACCGGTACGACACCGGACGCGGACGAACCGGACGGCCCGCCCCCCACGGCACTGGACGCCGTCGAGCCCGTCGAACCGGCCCGCCCCGCCCGCGCCGACACCAGCGGCCCCACCTCCGACCTCTTCCGCCAGTACCTCCGCGAGATCGGCCGTATCCCGCTGCTCACCGCCGCCGAGGAGGTCGACCTCGCCCGCCGGGTCGAGGCCGGACTGTTCGCCGAGGAGAAACTCGGCTCCACCCCCGCACTCGACAGCGAACTCGCCCTCGATCTCGACCGGCTCGTCGTCCTGGGCCGGATGGCCAAGCGCCGCCTCATCGAGTCCAACCTCCGCCTGGTCGTCTCGGTCGCCAAGCGGTACGTCGGACGCGGACTGACCATGCTCGACCTGGTCCAGGAGGGCAACCTCGGCCTGATCCGCGCGGTCGAGAAGTTCGACTACGCGCGCGGCTACAAGTTCTCCACCTACGCCACCTGGTGGATCCGCCAGGCCATGTCCCGCGCCCTCGCCGACCAGGCGCGCACGATACGGGTCCCCGTCCATGTGGTGGAGCTGATCAACCGCGTGGTCCGGGTCCAGCGCCGGATGCTCCAGGAACGGGGGTACGAGCCGACGGCGGAGGAGGTCGCGGCCCAGCTCGACCTGGCGCCGGAGCGGGTGGGCGAGGTCCTGCGGCTCGCCCAGGAACCGGTGTCGCTGCACGCGCCGGTCGGCGAGGAGGACGATGTCGCCCTCGGCGACCTCATCGAGGACGGCGACGCCGCGAGCCCGGTGGAGTCGGCGGCGTTCCTGCTGCTGCGGGAGCATCTGGAGGCGGTGCTGTCCACGCTGGGCGAGCGGGAGCGGAAGGTCGTCCAGCTCCGGTACGGGCTGGCGGACGGGCGTCCGCGCACGCTGGAGGAGATCGGCCGGATCTTCGGCGTGACGCGGGAACGGATCCGGCAGATCGAGTCCAAGACCCTCAACAAACTCCGCGATCACGCGTTCGCGGACCAGCTGAGGGGTTATCTGGACTGAGGGTTCGGTTTCGTCCGCGGGTGGGCGCTGGGGGTACCCCCGCTGCGGGAGGCACCCCGCTCGCGCGGGCAAGCGCCCACCCCCACCGGCACCCCTAATCCACCTCCGCCACCGCCTCCGCGAACTGCGCCCTGTACAGCCGCGCGTACGCGCCCCCCGCCTCCACCAGTTCCGTGTGCGCCCCCTGCTCCACGATCGACCCGTTCTCCATCACCAGGATCGTGTCCGCGTCCCGGATCGTCGACAGCCGGTGGGCGATCACGAACGACGTCCGCCCGTGCTGGAGCTTGGCCATCGCCTTCTGGATCAGCACCTCCGTGCGGGTGTCGACGGAGGACGTCGCCTCGTCCAGCACCAGGATCACCGGATCCGACAGAAACGCCCGCGCAATCGTGATCAGCTGCTTCTCACCCGCGCTGACCCCCGTCCCCTCGTCGTCGATCACCGTGTCGTACCCGTCCGGCAGCGTCCGTACGAACCGGTCGGCGTGGGCCGCCCGTGCCGCCTCCTCGATCTCCCCGCGGCTCACCTCGCGCGCGGCGCCATAGGCGATGTTCTCCGCGATCGTGCCGCCGAACAGCCAGGTGTCCTGGAGGACCATGCCGATCCCGGCCCGCAGCTCGTCCCGGGTCATCGCGGCGATATCGACCCCGTCGAGGGTGATCCGGCCGCCGGAGACGTCGTAGAACCGCATCAGCAGATTCACCAGCGTCGTCTTGCCCGCCCCCGTCGGGCCGACGATGGCGACCGTCTGGCCGGGTTCCACCGTCAGGGACAGCTCCTCGATCAGCGGATGGTCGGGGTCGTAGCGGAAGGAGACGGACTCCAGGGCCACCCGCCCGCGCAGTTCCTCCGGCCGCGCCCCCGGCTTCGGGTCCGCGGACTGCTCCCCGGCGTCGAGGAGTTCGAAGACCCGCTCGGCGGAGGCGACCCCGGACTGCACCAGGTTCGCCATCGACGCGACCTGGGTGAGCGGCATCGAGAACTGCCGGGAGTACTGGATGAACGCCTGGACGTCCCCGATGGACAGCGCGCCGGAGGCGACCCGCAGCCCGCCGACCACCGCGACCAGCACATAGTTCAGATTGGACACGAACATCATCAGCGGCTGCATGATCCCGCTGTTGAACTGCGCCCGGAACCCGGCCTCGTACAGCTCCTCGTTCTGCTCGGCGAACTGGGCCGCCGACTCGTCCTGACGGCCGAAGACCTTGACCAGGGTGTGCCCGGTGTACATCTCCTCGATATGGGCGTTGAGTTTTCCGGTGGTGCGCCACTGCGCCACGAAGTGCGGCTGGGACCGCTTGCCGACCCGGGTGGCGACGACGAACGACAGCGGCACGGTGACCAGCGCGACCAGTGCCAGGATCCAGGAGACGTAGAACATCATCACCAGCACGCCGATGATCGTCAGCACCGAGTTGATCAGCTGGCCCATGGACTGCTGGAGGGTCTGGCCGATGTTGTCGATGTCGTTCGTCGCCCGGGACAGCACCTCACCGCGCTGGCGCTTGTCGAAGTAGGACAGCGGCAGCCGGGACAGCTTGGTCTGCACGTCCTCGCGCATCCGGAACATCGTCCGGTTGACGGCCCGGTTGACCAGCCGGGTCGCCACCGCCATCAGCAGCCCGGCGATCAGGAACACCGCGAGCGCCAGCAGCAGCACCTGTCCGACGGCGGTGAAGTCGATGCCCTCGCCGGGGGTGAAGTCGGTGCCGGAGAGCATGTCGGCCATCCGGCCGTCACCGCGCTCGCGCATATCGGCGAGCATCTCCGCACGGCTGATCCCGGCCGGCATCTCCCGGCCGATGATCCCGGCGAAGACCAGGTCGGTGGCGTCCCCGAGGATCTTCGGCCCGATCACCGACAGACCCACGCTGATCACCACGCACAGCAGCAGCGCGTAGATCGTCAGCCGTTCCGGGCGGAACTGGCCGATGAGCCGTTTCGCCGAGTTCTTGAAGTCGAGCGAGCGGCTGTCGGGGCCGGTGCCGGCCATCATCCGCCCCGCGGGCCCGGCCATCAGGCAGCCTCCGCTTCCGTGAGCTGGGAGAGCACGATCTCCCGGTAGGTCTCATTGCCGGCCATCAGCTCCTCGTGCCGCCCGGCGCCGACGATCCGGCCCTCGTCCAGGACGACGATCCGGTCGGCGTCGCGGATGGTCGACACCCGCTGCGCGACGATCACCACCGTCGCGTCCGCGGTCTCCTCGGCCAGCGCGGCCCGCAGCGCGGCGTCGGTGGCGTAGTCGAGGGCGGAGAAGGAGTCGTCGAAGAGATAGATCTCCGGGCGCTGGACCAGCGTCCGGGCGATGGCGAGCCGCTGGCGCTGACCGCCGGAGACATTGGTGCCGCCCTGGGCGACGGGCGCGTTCAGCCCGCCCTCCAGCCGCTCCACGAACTCCTTCGCCTGCGCCACCCCGAGCGCGTGCCACAGCTCGTCATCCGTGGCGTCCGGATTGCCGTACCGCAGATTGGTGGCGACCGTCCCCGCGAAGAGATACGGCCGCTGCGGCACCAGCCCGACGGTCCGGGCGAGCAGCCGCGGCTCGATCTCCGTCACCTCCGTGCCGTCGACCAGCACCTGTCCGTCGGTGGCGTCGAACAGCCGGGGCACGAGACCGAGCAGCGTGGACTTGCCGCTGCCCGTCGAGCCGATCACCGCCGTGACCTCGCCGGGCCGGGCCACCAGATCGACGTTGCGCAGCACCGGCTCCTCGGCGCCCGGGTAGCGGAAGCCCGCCCCCCGGATCTCCAGATACCCGTGCCGGCGCAGCTCGGTGACCGGCGCGACCGGCGGCACCACACTCGACTCCGTCTCCAGGACCTCCTGGATCCGCTCGGCGCAGACCTCGGCCCGCGGCACCATCATGAACATGAAGGTGGCCATCATCACGGACATCACGATCTGCATCAGATAGGAGAGGAACGCCGTCAGATCCCCGATCTGCATCTCCCCGCCGTCGATCCGGTGCGCCCCGAACCACACCACCGCGATCGACGACACATTCACCACCGTCATCACGATCGGGAACATCAGCGCCAGCAGATTCCCGGACTTCAGCGATACATCGGTCAGCTCGGTGTTGGCCCGCCGGAACCGCTGCTGCTCGTACTCGTCGCGGACGAACGCCCGGATGACCCGGTTGCCGGTGATCTGCTCGCGCAGCACCCGGTTCACCGTGTCCAGGCGCACCTGCATCGACCGGAACAGCGGGCGCAGCGCCCGCACGATCAGCGTCACGCTGAGCCCGAGCACCGGGACGACGGCCACCAGCACCCCGGACAGCGGTACGTCCAGCCCGAGCGCCAGCACGATGCCGCCCACGCACATGATCGGCGCCGACACCATCAGCGTGAACGTCATCAGGGCCAGCATCTGGATCTGCTGGACGTCATTGGTGGTCCGGGTGATCAGCGAGGGCGCCCCGAAGTGCCCCAGCTCCCGGGAGGAGAACGACTGCACCCGGTCGAAGACGGCGGCCCGCACGTCCCGGCCGAGCGCCGCGGCGGTCCGGGCACCGTAGAAGACGGCCCCGATGTTGCAGACGACCTGGGCCAGGGAGATCCCGATCATCAGGGCGCCGTAGCCGATGATGTAGCCGGTGTCGCCGTTGACGACACCGTTGTCGATGATGTCGGCGTTGAGGGTGGGCAGATAGAGCGTGGCGCAGGTCTGGAGGAACTGGAGCAGCACCAGCAGGACGATGGGTTTTCGGTAGGGCCTGAGATAGGTCCGCAGAAGTCGTATGAGCACGCTGAGGTCTCTCGGGTTCGGCGAGGTGAGTCAAGAAGCGGGGAGTGGGGAGCGAGGAGTGGGGGGAGTGGGGGGAACGGTGGGGGCGGTCGCCCCCTCGGCCCCCATCGTCGGACACTCCACCGGCGTTACCTCAACCGAATTAAGCCGCCGGTGGTGCCCGCAGCGGCTGTCCGGGCCCCTTACTACCGGACTCTTACATTCCGAGACCCGTGCCGGAACCCGTCACACCCGGAATGCACCCGGATGAGTCTGCTCCCGTACCGCCACGAACTGCTGGCGCACCGCCTGCCCCACCGCCAGCTCGTCCCCCGGATCGAGCACCTGGGCCGCCGGTGCCCCCTGCCAGCCCGGCGGAGTGCGCGCGTCCAGCGTGCCCTGCGACACCCCGAGCGCCCAGGCCGCCTGCCGCGCGGCCCCGATCGCCCCGTAGTCGGCCGGCTGCACCACCACGACCTGCGCCCCGAACAGCGCCGGCGCCGCCGCCTGCACGGCCGGCAGCCCGGCCGCCGACCCCAGCAGAAACACCCGCCGTACGTCCACCCCGCGGCCGCGCAGCACATCCAGCGCGTCCGCGAGCCCGCACAGCATCCCCTCGAACGCGGCCCGCGCGAAGTGCTCCGGCTTCATCGACTCCCGCCGCAGCCCGGCCAGGGTGCCCGCGGTGTGCGGCAGACTCGGCGTCCGCTCACCCTCCAGATACGGCAGCAGCACCAGCCCGTGGGCCCCTGGCGTCGACTTCATCGCCAGCGCGGACAGCCCCTCCAGATCCCCGACCCCGAGCAGCTCGGCGGCCCCGCGCAGCGTCCGTACGGCATTCAGCGTCGTCACGACCGGCAAATGCATCCCCGTCGCATCCGCCAGCGACGTGATCATCCCGCTCGGATCCTGGAGCGCCTCGGGATGCACCGCCATCACCGACCCGGACGCCCCCAGCGACACCACGGCGTCCCCGACGCCGAGCCCCAGCCCGAGCGCGGCGGCCATGGTCTCGCCGGTCCCGGCGGAGATCAGCAGCCCCTCCGGCGTCGTACCGGCCGCGTCGGCCGGACCGATCACCTCCGGGAGCATCGCCTGATGCCCGAGCGCCAGCTCCACCAGATCCGGCCGGTACGCCCCGGCCGCCGCCGACCAGTACCCGGTGCCCGAGGCCCCGCCCCGGTCGGTCGTCCGCCGCACCGGCCGCCCCAGCAACTGCCACACCAGCCAGTCGTGCGCCTGCATCAGGACGGCGGCCCGCCGGGCGTTCTCCGGCTCGCTCCGGCTGAGCCAGCGCAGCTTGGTCACCGGGTGCGCCGCCTGCGGCACACACCCCACGGCATGCGCCCACGCCTCCCGCCCCCCGAGCGCGTCCACCAGATCGGCGGCGGCGACCTGCGCCCGCTTGTCCCCACCGACCAGCGCGGGCCGTACGGTGTTGCCCTGCGCGTCCAGCGGGATCAGCGCGTTCTGCTGCGCGGACACCCCGATGGCCTGCACGCCCTCCAGCAGCCCACCCCCGGCCGCCTCGCCCAGCGACAGCAGCCATGCCTGTGGATCGACATCACTGGGCCGGACCCCGCCCGACCCCTCGGGCAAGGGGTGCGGCGCGAACCCGGTACGCAGCACGGAACCGCTGTCCGCGTCACAGACGACGATACGAGTGGAATCGGGTGAGCTGTCCAGCCCGGCGACTATCCCCATGCCCTTGATTTTGCCGTATGAGAGGGGTGATCCCGTCCGGGAGGCGGGTGGGGGTTGGGGGAGGGGGCATGGGCGGGGCCGGAGGAGGGGTCGTGGCCGGGCTGCCGGAGGGGCGCGGTCGGGGTGCGGTCGGACCCCTATTTCTGCGTGGACTGCGTGCCGATCACCACGGCCACGCAGCACGGAGACAAGAGAAGACAAGAGAAGACAAGAGAGGTACGACCGCCACCACCACCGCCACCACTGATACCGCCGGTGATGCCGCCGGGCACTACGTGTTGCTGGTCCCCCAGTCGTCCTCCGCGCCCGCGCCGGCGGTGCGCTCCCGCAACGAGCGGACCCGGTCGGCCACCGAGTCGGGCATACGGTCGCCCACCTTCTCGCTCACTGCGTGGTACGCCTTGCCCGCGAACTCGCGCCCCTGCTGCGCGGCGGTCTCGGCGGTGTTGCGCACGGCCGGGTTCTCGGCGATCTGCCGGGCGGACTTCTTCAGCTGCTCGTAGCGCTCGCGTCCGGCCCTGGTGCCCAGCACGTAACCCACCGCGAGTCCGGCGACGAACATGAGCTTGTAGCGCACGGCGTCCACCCTTTCTTGACGTGTCCAGCAGTCGGCGTCGGGCCCGGGGGAACCGATTGGCGGAGCACCCCCCTGCTTGCGCTAATGTATGTGTCGCAGCGAGCCCACGCCCCCTGGCGAATACCCAGGTAGGTACGTTCGATGCAACGAGGCATTCCTCCGTAGCTCAATTGGCAGAGCAGCCGGCTGTTAACCGGCAGGTTACTGGTTCGAGTCCAGTCGGGGGAGCTCGGTCCTCCGTAGCTCAATTGGCAGAGCAGCCGGCTGTTAACCGGCAGGTTACTGGTTCGAGTCCAGTCGGGGGAGCCTGGTGAACGAGGGCCCCAGAGGGGTCCTTTTTCATGTCCGGCGGAACCGTTCGCGGCGGCACGGAGTCCTCAGGTCATGAACGCCGTGGGAAGCCGACCATCTGGAGCAGGAGATCGTATGAGCGGCTATGCTGCGGCAGACGGCGCGCACAAATGTGCGCGACACGCCGCTATGGGGCGGTAGCTCAGCCGGTTAGAGCAGCGGACTCATAATCCGTCGGCCGTGGGTTCGAGTCCCACCCGCCCCACCAGCGTGCTGCGAGGGAGAACCGTTTCCACCAGCGATCGAGCGTCCCAACTGGTTTAGACCGGGCGGGACGCTCACTCGTTTCCGGGCGTCTGCGTGAGCGATGCGTGAGCGGGGGTCCCCGCGTCCAACGGCCGCCGGGCGCGCGGCACGACTGTCTCAGCGTTCCTCGCCACCTCCTGGTCGACCTGGGGGAGCAGGCTGGTGTACGTGTCGCCCGCGAGCTGGATGGTGCCGTGCCGCAGCGTCTCCTTGATGGTCTGGAGATCGCCGCCGCCCGCGTGGATGAGTGTCGCCGCGACGTGCCGCAGATCCCTCAGATTGATGGGCGGGAGGTCCGCCTCCCGGTACAGCCGGCGGAAGACGTCCGACACCTTCTCCGGGTGCAGCCACGCCCCGTCCTCGTCGGCGAACACCTTCCCGGTGTCCTGCCACGGCAGGCCCTTGTCCACGCGCTCCTGACGCTCGGCCTGTTGACGCACCCGGTGGTCCGCGAGGACTTGCAGGGCCGCCGGACCGAGCGCGATCGTTGCCGCGCTGTCCTCCGTCTTAGGGTCGCTCTCCACGGGCGTCCATCCGTCCTGGATGATCGTCTTGGAGACGGTGAGCTGAGCCTTGGCGAAGTCGATCCCGGTCCATGCCTGCCCGACGGCCTCGCCGCGGCGCAGGCCCCGGAACGCGATCAGGTGGAACAGCGCGTAGAGCCGGTCCGACTCGGCATGGTCGAGGAACTGCCCGACCTGGACCGGCGTCCACACCATCACGCCTGACGGCTTCTCACCGGTCTCCCGCCACCGCTGGACGTGCTCGTCCGTCCACAGGACCGCCTTGGGCCGCTTGCCCGACGCCAGCTCGACGTGCGCGGCCGGGTTGAAGGTGAGCAGCTGCCGGGAGATCGCCGCGTTGAGTGCGGCCCGCAGGGTCGCGCGTATCCGCTGCTGGGTCGCCGCCCCGGTGGTCCGCCGGTACGGGGGCATCGCGTCGAGCTTCTCCCGCTCGGCGGCGAGCCGGACCCGCTCCGACTCCGGCGGCCGGGACCGCTTGCCCCACGTCGCCCGCCGCTGCTGCTCGCGCCGCTGCTGGTTCTCCGCCTCGATCGTCTCGTTCTCGGTGTCGATGGCGTCGAAGAACTCCACCAGGTGCGCGATGTTCAGGCGGTCGAGGAGGATGTGCCCGATGCCGGGCTTCAGATGAACCCGTATGTGGGAGCTGTAGCCGTTGAGGGTGGACTTCTTCCGCTTCTTCGACTCCCACCACTCGTCCAGCCAGTCGCCGACGGTCAGCTTCGACGTGAGGGGCTGGCCGGCGCGGAAGCGGCGCCGGGTCTCGATGAGGTCGGGCAGGGGAGCAGTCTTGCTCTTGCTGACGCCTTCGAGGAGGTCGCCGATCTTCGTCTGTGCTTCGGTGTCGTCGCCGTCGGCGAGGGCGAGGAGCGCACGGACGGCGTCGAGGGCCTCCTGCGCCCTCTTGGCGTTGTCGTAGCCGGAGCGGGAAAAGGAGCGGCGGGTGCTGTCACCGCGTGGCGGCAGCTCCTGGCGTACGGCGTACACGCCGTGCCGCTTGCTCGACAGTTGCGGGCATGCCTTGCCGAGTGCCTTGCCGTTGCTGTCGCGGCAGTAGCAGCGGCGATACGTTGAGCCCTTCATGTAAATCTCCTCAAATCAGATCCATCTCGCTCTGCCCAGCCTCGGTTGTTTCGAGGCGGTCGTCTTGGACTGGAAGCCGGGAGCTGGCAGTGCTCATTGACCGGATTCAGGGAACTCACGTTCTGGTCCTCCAGAGTCCTTCCATTCTCGGTAGCCCTTCATGGCCTCGCCGATGTGGTCTTTTTCTCCGCGCTCCTCATTGAACAAGCGAACCAGAGGCTCAGACGGCACACCCAGGGAATTTGCCATCAATTCAATATAGACCGGAGCATGCATGAAAGCGCCAGGAAAATTGAAGTCATCTGCTTCAATCATCTGAATCATTCTGACGGGCACCCGTGACGCCTCGGAGAGAGCCTCAACAGTCATCCCCCCTGCAAGGCGTGCATCGCAGAGCTTCGCTCCGACCGTGTTGCGCTCACCCTCAGGGTCGATGATTAGGGCGCTCCACCCCAGGTCGGGGCGCGTTGGGTCGGTAATCTTCTCGCCCTGTTGCTCCAGTTCCCTCAGGAAGCGAACCACCTCCGCAGGGCCGTGCCCCGGAGAGAGCATGTCCATAAGAAGGTTGTCTACGGCCTCTTTGTAGCGCTCAATTGCCGCTTCACTTGAGTTCCATCTGTAGGCAAGGTCCGCGAAACTCATGGCCAGTTTCTTGTATTGCAGTGCTTCAGCAATAACTGGAATTAGGATTCTTGCCTTTGGGTCGCTTACCTCTTCAGGATCGCGCAGTCGAAGCATGCGTTCATGGTTTCCCTCAACTGCATAAAACGGACCACCGCCCGTCAAGATGTTCTCGAAGCTGCCCATCGCGAACTGCAAGGCTTTCTCTACTCGAAGATAGCCGGGCGACATCTTGCCGCGTGCTGGCACCCGACCTCGCTCGTAATTCCCGATGGTGTTTTCCGATACGTCGGCCGCCTCTGCGAGTTGCTTCTGATCCATGCCCAACTCCTTGCGGCGCCCAGCGATCCACTCGCCAAGTTCCGCCCACGGGTCAGGGGCTCTCGTTGTGGCCACAGGTTCAACCTTCTCCGTTGCTTGCCGTCAGTGGCCAACAGCATCCATAACGTTGCAGCCGTCGGCAAGTGCACCCTTGCCGTGGCGGGGTCACTTCGGCCACAACGATCTGCAACGTTGTGGCCGTTGTTGTTGACTGGTGCCCACAATGTTGCGTATGTTGTGGGTGGGCCACAATGGGGCCCAACGTACTCATCAAGTGAGGAGTCCTCTCATGTCCGCTACCACGGAGGATGCGGGCCCCGCCTCTCAGGGCGCATGTAGCCACACCTGGGTTTCTGTCGATGATCTCGCCGACGAGCTCCAGATCTCCAAATCCACGATCTACGGTTGGAAGACCCGCGGGCTCGGCCCGGCTTGGGTCCGCGTCGGCAAGCACCTCCGTGCCCGCCGGACCAGCGTTGACGCCTGGCTTGACGCCCTGGGCGAGTCGGCATGACTGCCCCGACCTTGTCCATTGCCGAGATCCTCGACCTGCCCGCCGTCGTCCCCCTTTGGCCGACCGTGGGGCAGGCTCTGTCTCTTGCCGAGTCCACCACCTATCAACTGGCGGCCGAGAACAGGCTGCCCATCGAGGTCATCCGTCTGGGGCGTCGACGCGTCGCCAGGACCGTGGACCTCCACCGATTTCTCCGGCTTATCCCGCCGGAGTCTGGCGCCGGTCCCGCGTGCGAGGCGGGACCGTCTGCCGGAAACGACGAAGGAGCCGTGTGCGAGACGGCCCCTCCTGTCGAGTCCATCCGCCCTACCGACAAGTAAGAAGCGAGACAGCTCTATGCAAAAGGTACACCTCAGGGCGGCAGCGTCGCCGCCCGACCCCACCGCGCCCGCTGAGGTCTCCCGCGTCCCGTTCCACGGGGCCTACCTGCACACCGTCCTAGACGGCGACGAGCCGGTCGTCATCGTCAAGCCCACGATCGAGGGCATGGGCCTGGACTACTCCGGCCAGCTCAAGAAGCTCAAGACCCGCTCCTGGGGAACCATGGGCGAGACTGCCACGGTTGCCGAAGACGGCAAGGTGCGGCTGATGGCCAGCGTCACGCTGGACACCTGGTCGATGCTGCTCGCCAACATCGACGAGAACAAGGTCAACGCCTCCGCCCGCCCCCTCGTCATTGCCTACCAGATGGAGTCCGCGCAGGCCCTGCGCGACTACTGGACCAAGGGCGGCGCGATCAACCCGCGCGCCGTCAAGCAGCCCGATGACGACCTCGACGTGATCGAGGGCATGGTCCGCGCGATCCGTGCCGACCGTGAGCGTCTCGGCGCCGTCGAGCAGGCCCAGGCCGTCACCGCCGCGAAGATCGCAGCGATCGAAGGGCAGTACGAGGAGTTCACCGCCCTCGCCTACGCCAAGCTCCACGACCACCCCACCGGCCGCCCGTACCTGGCCCAGATCGGCAAGCGCGCCACCGCGATCATGCGGGAGCAGGGCGCGGAGCCGCACCGGAGGCAGGACGCCACGTTCGGCCTGATCAACATCTACCCGGTGCCGGTGCTGGAGCGCGCGTTCTCGGAGGTGGCCCGATGACGCAGCAGACCATCCCGCCCGCCCTGGACTCCGGCGTCAGCCTGGATCAGCTGTTTGCCGCCCTGCCTGAGGTGGTCGACACCGCGCTGAGGAGCGCGGCCCCCGAGCACTACACCCCGAAAAGGGCCGCGCAGATGGCCGTGGTCATGGCCGAGATCCTGCGCGTGGAGTATGACGCTGACCGGATCATGGCCGCCATCCGCAGCACCGCCACGGCGGTGATGGCATGACGGCCGCCGCCATCACCGACCAGGACCAGGACGCGCGGGACGCGGTCCGGGAGTTCGAGACGCTCACCGCCGGTATGGACGTCGAGGAGCGGGACCCCGCCGAGCTGCCCGACGGCCTCGCCGACAAGATCCTCGCCGTGTACGTGGAGCGCAGGGACGGCGCCCGCCCCGAGCTGACGGTGTTCTCCGGGCAGGACCCCGTGATCCGCCTGCATGTGGTCCGCCACATCCTCGCTCAGGCGGAGGTGTCGGGATGAGGGCCGCCGCCGAGATCATCGCCAAGTTGGAGGCCGGGCACGCCGTGATGAACGCGGCCGGGCTGGGCAGCGCAGCGCTCGACGCGTTCTACGACCTGTTCGTCAAGGCGGTCGCCGGGTCCTCCGACCCGGACGCGACGGTCAGCGAGATGGTCCAGTTGATCGCCCGCGAGAACGACCGGGCGGCCCGCTGCCGCCTGCACCCCGACTGGTGTGTGCAGACCGGCCCGCACTACGACCACGAGAGTGCGAGCGTCGAGGTGGTCGACACCAAGGGCGAGACCATGCTCGACGCGTTCGCCCTGCACTTCTCCGAGTCGACCCCGGGTGTGTGCATCGGGGAGTCCGACTTCACCGCGGAGCAGGCGCGGGACAAGGCCGCCGAGCTGCGCAGGTTCGCGGACCGTGTGGATGAACTGGCCGCGCACGTCGACAAGGCCAGCGCGTGAGGATGCTGGCCATCCCGGTGGCTGGGCGGAACGTTCCGCCCAGCCACCGGGCCCGGCCCTCCTCTCCGCCCGGCGTGTTCGGCGCGCTGTTCGTCGACCTCGAAGGTGTCCGCGCCCGCTACGAGTGCCTGCGTCCCGGCTGCCCCCGGCCCGTTGAGGGCCCCGTGCACGGTGCCGACGTGAAGTCGTTCGTCGACGACATCAAGACCAACCACCTGTCCCGGTACCACAGGGAGCACCGTTGACCGACGCCCAGCCGCACCCCGACCTCCGGGCCTCCGCCCGCGAGATGCACGACGCTGGCCTGTGCGTCCTCCCCATCAAGGCCGACGGCAGCAAGGCCCCGGACGTCCGCTCCTGGACCCCGTACAAGGTCAACCGCAGTACCCCCGCCGAGCACGACCAGTGGTTCGGCGGCACTCGTCCCCACGGCATCGCAGTGGTGTACGGGGCCGTGTCCGGCGCCGCCGAGATGATGGAGTTCGAAGGGCTCGCCATCCGCGAGGGTCTCCTCGAAGAGGTCACGGAGATCATGCAGGCGTCCGGTCTCGGCGAGCCCTGGAACGCCATCCTGAACGGGTGGGCGACCGAGTCACCCAGCGGCGGCCGGCACTACCGCATCCGTCTCGACGGCGCCCCGGTCCCCGCGAACCGCAAGCTGGCCACTCGCCCGGCGCGCGAGGACGAGTACACCCCCGAGGAACGGCAGCGCGTCGCCGAGAAGCCGAACACCAAGGTCGTCCGCGTCCTCGTCGAGACGCGCGGCGAGGGCGGCTACGGCCTGGTCGAACCCTCCGGCGGGACAGTCCACGCCACCGGGCGGCCCTACGTCCGGCTCGCCGGTGGCCCGGACACGATCCCGGTCCTGGACCCGGACACCATGGACGCGATCCGGGACGTCTGCCGGATGGTCGACCAGATGCCCCTGCCGGAGGCGCCGAAGACCGCACCACCCCCGCGCGACCCGCTGCCCGACGGCGGCCTGCGCCCCGGCGACGACTTCAACGTGCGCGGCGACTGGACGGAGATCCTGCATGGGATCTTCCGGCCGGTCATCACCCGCGGGCACACCACGTACTGGGGTTGGGCCGACGGCGCGCGCGGCCTGAAGGCGACCACCGGCCGCGATCCCGAGCACGACCGGCTGTGGGTGTTCGCCACCAGCTCGGAGTTCACGGCCGACACGCCGTACAGCAAGTTCGGCGCGTTCGCCCACCTCCACCACGGCGGCGACCACAAGGCCGCCGCGCGGGAGCTGCGCCGCCGGGGATACGGGTCCGCGCCGCAGCGCCGCCGCCTGAACCTCGTCGGGTCGCAGCAGTTCAGCGACGGGTCGTCCGCCCTCGACCCCGACGCTGCGCCGGACGCCGGAGAGGAGCGGGGGGCTTCCCCGGACCTTCGGGTCGTGCCGTCCCGGCCCGAGCTGGACATCACCAACGAAGCCGACGCCCTCGATGGAGTCCTGGCGCTCATGGCGCAGGGGCACCTGCCCGACCTCTACAAGCGCTCCGGCGGGCCCTGCTGGGTCCACGAAGACGACAACGGCAACCCGCTCATGCAGCAGCTCGGCACCGACAACCTGCGCGCGTACCTCGCCGACAACGTCACCAGCTATGTCATCCGGCGGGATCCCGACGGCGGGGAGAGCGAGGAGCGCGAGCTGTTCATGCCGAAGACCTGCGGGACGGTCCTCGGACGCAAGGACTGGCCGCTGCCGCCGCTGCGCGGAATCGTCACCGCTCCGGTGATCCGGCCGGACGGCACCCTGTTGCAGGCGCCCGGCTACGACCCGGCCACCGGCCTGTACCTCAAGCCGCGTGTCCCGCTGCGCCGTCTCCAGCCGCAGGTCACCAGGGACAGCCTGGCCGCTGCCAAGCGCATCGTCCTGGACGAGATGCTGGCGGACTTCCCCTGGGCGCAGCCCGCCGACCGCGCGCACTACATGGGAGCCCTGCTCTCGCCGATCCTGCGGCCGTACTTCTACGGGCCGACCCCGATGTTCGCCATCACCGCGACCGCGCCGAGCAGCGGGAAGAGCCTGCTCAAGGACATCTTCAAGTACGCCTACGGCATCGCCGAGACAGCATGGCCCGAGAACGACACCGAGCTGCGCAAGAGCATCACGACCCAGCTCTACACCACCGGGCAGCCCGTCGTGGTCCTGGACAACCTGCCGAACGGGCACGTCATCAAGAGCCCTGTCCTGTCCTCCCTGCTCACCGCCGAGCACTGGGGCGACCGCGTCCTGGGCTCCACCGCGTCGGTCACCATGCCCAACGACCGGCTGTGGATCGTCACCGGCAACGCCCTGCGCACCGGCGGGGACAACGGGCGCCGCACGATGTGGGTCCGCCTCGATCCCAACTGCCCCGACCCGGACCAGCGCGACGGGTTCCGTGTCGGCGACCTTCGGCCGTGGCTCCGCCAGAAGGCGTCCACCATCGTCGCCGCCCTGGTGACGATGGTCCGGGCCTGGCTGGCGGAGGGCGCCCCGATCGTCCGGGTCCGCAAGGGCGACTACTCGCAGTGGGCGAGTCTCATGGCCGGTCTGCTCGGCTACCTCGGCGTCGACGGGTGGATGGCCGACCGTGACCAGGTCTTCGACCAGGACGACGAACTGCTGGAGTGGACTGCCTTCCTGGAGATGTGGCGGGTGAAGCTCGGGGCCCAGGCCGTCACGACCAGCAGCATCATCGCGGCCGTCTCCGACCAGATCCCCCGCCACCCCAAGACCGGGGAACTGCCGACCGCCAATCTTCTCGGCGGCTGGCTGAAGAACCGGGCGGGCCGCTACTTCGGAACCCACAAGGTCGTCCGGGTCTACGACAGCCACCTCAAACAGAACACCTGGCGTGTCGACGTCCACGCCGACCGTGGCACAGGACGGCACGAGTCGTGACCGGCTACTCGCGCGATGCGGGGAGTGCGGGGACTTTGCGGGGACCCGGGCGGGGACCCGAACCACTCCCCGCACCTGCCCTGAGCTGCACCTATGCGGGGAAGCGGGGAGTTGCGGAGGCAGTTCCCCACCCCTCCTACTGCACGCGCGTCTCACACACCTCACGCAGCACGCATCTGCATGTGTGCAACACGACCGTCTTCAGCTCCCCCATTGCGAAGACCTGAGACGAACTCCCCGCAACTCCCCGCGTCCCCGCAAAACAGCAGGCCACAGGACACAGCGTGTCCCTCCGGCCTCCCCGCAGCGTTCCCGCTGCCTCCCCGCACTCCCCGCAAAACACCAGCACCCGAACCGAGGTGACCCCATGTCCGAAGCCTTCACACCGCGCCCGTACCAGCGCGACGCGATCACCGCGCTGCGCGACGGCTGGAACGGCCCTCACAACCGGCTCGCCGTCGTACTGCCCACCGGCGCCGGGAAGACCGTCGTGTTCTCCAACCTGATCAGCGAGCACCAGCCCCACCTGCGCGGGCAGCGCGCCCTGGTCATCGCCCACCGCGAGGAACTCCTTGCCCAGGCCGCCGCCAAGGTCCGCGCGGTCCGCCCGGACCTGCGGGTCGGCATCGTCAAGGCCGGACGCGACGAGCACCGGGACGCCGACGTCATCGTGGCCAGCGTCCAGACCCTCGCCGTACCGCGCCGCCGGGAAGCCATCACCGACATCGGCCTGATCATCGTGGACGAGTGCCACCACGCCGCCGCCCGCACCTACATGGAGGTCCTCGACCACTTCGGGGCATGGAGGGGCGTCCCCACCGCCGGGTTCACCGCGACGATGACCCGCACCGACGGCGGTCTCGCCGAGGTCTGGCAGGACATCGTCTTCACCCTCGACATCCTCGACATGATCACGGACGGGTACCTGTGCGACGTGCGTGGCAAGCGCATCACGGTCGACACCCTCGACCTCGACACCGTCCGCACCCGCAACGGTGACCTCGTCGAGGGACAGCTCGGCCGGGCCCTGGAGGACTCCGGCGCGCTGGACGCCATCGCCAAGGCGTACCGCGACCACGCCGCCGACCGCCCCGGCGTCGTCTTCACCCCGACCGTCGACACCGCCCAGCAGGCCGCCGAGTCGCTGCGCGCGGCCGGTATCACCGCCGCCCCCGTGTGGGGCGAGATGAGCCGCGACGACCGGCGGGCCACCCTCGCCCGCTACGAGGCCGGAGACGTCCAGGTCCTGACCAACTGCATGGTCCTCACCGAGGGGTTCGACGCCCCCCACACCAGCTGCATCGTCATCGCCCGCCCCACCAAGAGCCCCGGCCTGTACGTGCAGATGGCCGGCCGGGCTCTGCGGCCCTCGCCGGGGAAGACCGACGCCCTGCTGCTGGACGTGATGGGCGCCTCCACCCGGCACAAGCTGGCGTCGATGGTCGACCTCACCGGCCGCGAGATAGGGCAGGCCGCCGACGAGGACCGGACCCTGCGCGAGATCGCCGAGGAGGCCATCGTCACCGAGCGACGGCGGGCCCTGGCCGCCCGGATCCAGGCCGAGGAGATCAACCTGTTCGGGCAGTCGCCGGTCCGCTGGCTCCGCACGCCAGAGGGGACCTGGTTCATCCGCCTCACCACCGAGATGTTCGTGTTCCTCGTCCGCGACCCCGGCACCAGGCTGTACCGGATGCGCCGGTGGCGCGCGCACGAGGGCGTCGTCGCCCCCCGCGAAGACACCCCGCGGCCCCTGGCCGACGCCCTGGAGTGGATGGAACATCTGGCCCGCGACATGGCGCCGCGCGCGTTCGTGAACCGCCAGGCAGGCTGGCGCAACCGCGCCCCGAGCGGAAAGCAGACCGGCTTGTGCCGCCGCCTCGGCATCGCCGTGCCCCGGGGCAGCACCGCGGGGGACGTGGCCGATCTGATCGACGTCTACAGGGTCTCTGCCGTCCTCGGCGCGCTGATCCTGCCCACCGCCGTCTGACGGCCGGGCCTGTCCTCACCAGGCCCGGCCGCTCACCCAGCACACCACAGAACGGAGGCCACCATGGATGCCCCGAACACGACGCGAGCCCCCCGCACGGCGGGACCGGGCGGGAGGCTCGCAGCGTCGCAGCCAGCAGACGCGGATGATGCCCCCACCGTAGAGGCAGCCACTGACACTGCATGCGAACTCTGCGGCGACCCGACCGGCAGCCGGTACCTGTGCGAGAGGGACTCCCGCAAGCTGGGTGAGCGCCTGGAGGAACTTCCCCGCCTGCGCGAGGAGATGGTGCAATGCCTCGTCCCTCGCCAGCTCGGCCTCGGTGAGATCGTCGCCACCCGGGGCGCGGCCGGCCCCCGCTCCCCCCTCAACGAGGACGTCCTCGACGAGATCCACGACGGCAACATGGCGGCCGTCGTGCACTCGTGGCGGGTGGACGTGCAGCGGGTGCGGTGGCCGCAGCACGGGCCGCCGGACCCGGCCGCCGGGCTCGCCGCGGACTGCCGGTGGCTGGCCATGGAGCTGGAGTGGATCACGGCCAACTACCCGGCCGCCGGGGATCTGGCGCGCGAGGTGCGGGAGCTGGAGGGGGCGGCGCGGTCGATCGTCGGTGATCCGGCGCCCCGGCCGCAGCGGCTCGGCCTGTGCGTGGCGGTGACGGACGACCAGGGCACGGTGTGCGGGGCGGTCCTGACCCGGCTGCCGGGCGGGCCGGTGCGCTGCCGGTGGTGCCGGACGGAGTACCGGACGGAGCAGGACCTGCTGCTGCTCCAGCACCACCAGCCGCGGGCTACTCCGGCTTCGGGGGCCGCTGGGGAAGCTCATCCGTCTCGTGTGTGAGCCAGCGCAGGAACAGGACCAGATGCCCGTTCATGTCCGACCCGACCTCGGCGACCGCGTCCTTGGCCCGCTCGTACAGGTCGGGATCGGGGCGGAAAGTCTTCGCGGGGTTCTTGTGGACGGAGGGCATGCCGAATCTTCCCACGGTGTATTGCCACCCGTCCACGGGCCTGAATACAGTGGTGGCTAGCCACCTAGAACAGCAACAACTAGGCGGCCCCCGCCGGTGCTACCAACACCGGTCGAGGGCCTGACCGAACACCCTGACACAACCAGGAGAACGGCTGTCATGGATCATTCCCCGCGCCCCGACGCGCCCGCAAGTTCATCGCCCCTCGCCGAGCTGCACGCCCAGTGCCGCGCGGACTACGCCCTCGGGCAGGCCCAGCGTGCCGCCGCCCGGCCCCCGGCCGCCTACACGCCCTTCCCGCCCGCCGCCGAGCTGTCCGAGATGGACGTCGCCATCCGCACCGCCCAGCAGCTCCTCGACAGCGGCCAGCTCCTCGCCGTGCGCGAGGGCCTGCGCCTGCTGCTGCGCGCCCTCGGCGGCGAACCGAGCAGCCAGGAGGACACGCAGAGTAGTGCGACTCGCGCAGATCTGCGCACCCCGAACACGGACGTCGAGAGGGGTACCCAGGTCGTGGGTACCCCCGACGCAGCCGAGGCGGCCGTCGCCCGCTCCGTGGCCGCGCAGTTCCCCGTCATCGCCGCGTTCCTCGCCGCCGACGAGAAAGGGTCCGGACTAGTCCGGACCCTTGGCGGCAACCAGCCCGACGACGTCGACGACAAGGGATACGCGCCGGTCCCGACCCCTGGCCACGACCATGCCCCAGCCGAGCCGCCCGCCCCGGTCGGCCCCGGCTGCGGTGCCCCCGCCACCGCCCGCATCGAGGGCTACAGCCCGCGCAACGGGCTCGACCTCGCTGTGTACGCCTGCGCCGACCACACCGAGCAGGCCCGTTCGGAGTGGCTCGGCGGCCTGCTCCCGCACACGTGGCCCATCGCGGTCGCCGCCCGCTGCGGCCACAGCTTCGACTACACCACCCTCACCGGTCGTGCGTGATGGCTGCCATGTCCCGTGCGACCCGCCGCATCATCGTCGCCCACCTCACCGACCACGGCATGAACCCCGCCGAAATCGCCGCTGAGCTGAAGGTTTCCCCCGACACTGTGCGCAGGGACCTCCGCGACCACACCCAGCCCGCACCCACCCCGGACCCCGAGCCTGCGGCACCCGCTGCGGCCGGTCTGCTGCTCCCCGACCACCCGCAGACACGCCGCAACCTCGAACTCCTCACCACCGCACTCGGCGCGCAGCCCGAGGACGCCGCCCGGTACGCGATCCACCAGGAAGCGAGGCGCGTGCGCCACTGGCAGACCACCCGCACCCAGCAACACCCTCGACGAGCAAAGGAAGATGCACCCATGACGGAATCCACACAACTCCCGCCCGAATGCGACGCAGTCGCCCCCGATCAGGAATGCGGCGAGTGCGAGAGCTGCATCGAAGCCCAGGAACTGGGCAAGCAGCGCGAGATCGAGATGGGCCTCACGCCCGACCATCCCGGGACGGCACTCTGAGCCCACCCGGCCTCCGTTCCGGCCCCCTCCCGAGAGGGGCCGGAACGGCCCTCACTCGTCTCCCGGCACGTGGAAGTAGACGGTCCCCGACCACCAAGGGCCGTGCTCGGTCATCTCCGAAGCGATCACCACGTCCTGGACCTCACCAGGGCCCAGCGCTTCGACGGAGTCGGCCAGCCGCCGCAACAGTGCCGGAACGCTGTCGCAGCCCGGACCAGCCGGGTTGGCCTGCGAAAAATGGCGCACGGTCCAATGCTTCGAGCTGTCAACCATGAGGAGATCGTAAGACCTCCCCCACCTGGCCAGCAGGCCATCATGGGCCCATGGAGTCCCAGAACATCCGCCCCGGCCACTTCACCGCCCACCAGACCGCCCGCCAACTCGGCATCACCCTCGGCGGCGTCCGCCAGCTCGCGAGGCGCGGCCGACTGAAGCGCTCCGGCGGCACACCCCGCCAGCCCTGGTACACCGTCGAAGACGTCACCACCCTCATCCTCGAACGCCGCACCACCAACGCCGCTTGACCGCAGGTCAGAGCCGTGTCACGATCTCCGTGTACACCTGTGCCCTCAACCGGCACCCCAGACACACGCCACGCCCCGGACCGGACACCGGCCGGGGCTTCGCCATGTGGGGCGATCCTGCCGGATACGCACTTTCGTCACAGACTCGTCACACCGCCCACACAAGCCGCGCGGGCACCAGATGATGACCCCTCATCCGAAACATCCCTTGGGGGGACACCATGCGCACACGCACCACCGCCGCGGCCATCACAGCGTTACTGGCACTCGCACTCGCCGCCTGCACACCCGCGCCCGAAACCACCGCGGACGAGCCCAAGACCAGCCAGAGCACGCCCGCCGCGGACACCGCGAGCGAACCGGAAGAGCCGGCCGGGGCAGAGGACGCCGCCGAGGAAGTGGTGGAGGAGGAGACGGCGACGCTGCCCGACCTCACCGGCCAGGACCTCCAGGCCGCCCAGGACGCCGCGCAGGAAGCAGGCTTCTACATCCTGACGTCGTCCGACGCCACCGGCCAGGAACGCATGCAGGTCATGGACCGCAACTGGATCGTCTGCTCACAGACCCCCGAACCCGGCGAGCACGACATCACGACCACGGTCAACTTCGACACGGTCAAGGACGGCGAATCCTGCTGACCGTCCCGCCGACCGGCCCGGCCCTCGCCCGTGCGAGGCCGGACCTTCGCCGTACCCGAGGAGGCCGCCCGTGCACACCCCGCAGATCACCAACGAAATCCGCGAACTGGCGCCCGTGGACGGCTGGGCAAGCTACGAGGCCACCGGCCGGGCCTGCGTCGTCTGCCCCTGCGGCCTCAACACCGGCTTCATCGACAAGACCACCGCCGCCGAGGTATACCGCGAACACCCCAGGACAGGCACCGACCGCACCCGCTGGCTCACCGAGAAACCCGAGCCGATCCGCATCACCGTCGACGGCGGCGGGCCCGTCATCCGCGAACTGATCCGCCGCATCGTCAAGAACAACTCCCGTGGCGCCGCGTAGAGCCCTCCAGGTCTGCCCCACCCCCGGCTGCCCCACCCTCACCCCCGGGGGGCGCTGCGACCCCTGCCAGCGCAAAGCAGGCCGCCAGCGACCCAGCGCGGCCTCCAAGGGCTACGACACCCGATGGGCCCGCACCCGCGCCGCCTACCTCCGCGCACACCCCTACTGCGAGTGCCACGCGTGCCAGGCCCAGCCCCCGCTGCTGCGGCCCAGGGCAACCGAGGTCAACCACCGTGACGGGCTCGGGCCGTTGGGCCCACGCGGTCACGACTGGGCGAACCTCCAGGCCATGACCAAGGCCCACCACTCCCGCGAGACCGCGAAACACCAGCCAGGAGGCTGGAACGACCGCGAAGAGTGACAGAAATACAAAACCCCAGGTCAGAAGCACTTTTGATTGCAAAAGTGCAGGTCAGGGGGGTGGGGGGTGACCCCTGGCCTCTAGGGGGGCCGGAACGCCGGGGAGGTCTCTGAGGGGTCGGTCAGGTTCAAAGGGTCGAGACCGTCACGCAAGGTGACGGGTTGTCTGGTGCTGCGCAACGCGGCTCGGAGGAGTGATCGTCATGTCCCGTGGAGGTGCCCGTACTGTCTCCGGACCGCCGCCGGACCCGGCCGCGCTGCGCCGCAACCGGCCTTCGGACAAGGCCGGATGGACTCTCCTTCCCTACGAGGGCCGTCCGGGGATGCCGCCCGGGTGGCCGCTGACCGAGGCCACCGAGCGGGAATGGCATCTGTGGTGCGAGCTGTGGGAGAAGCCGCAGGCGGTGATGTGGGAGGAGCTGGACCAGGTCTTCGAGGTGGCGCTGTTCGTGCGGTGCCTGGCCGAGGCCGAGCAGCCGGACGCGAAGGTCGACGTCCGCAAGCTCGCCCGGCAGTACCTCGACAGCCTCGGCCTGTCCGTGCAGGGCATGCTCCGCAACCGGTGGAAGATCAGCCCGGGTGAGCCCGGCCCGGTCCTGGTCCCGGACACGCCGGAGGACGCGGAGACGCCGGCGCGGCCGTCGGCGCGGGACCGTATGAAGGTTGTGCCGTTCCGTGCCCCGGGGGCGTGAGCCCGAGGCCGCAGAGTTCGTCGTCGACTTCCCCACCATGTGGGTGGTGCCGGACTGGATCGAGCGGCACTGCCCGGTCCCGGACGGGTTCCGCGCGGGCGGGGACCTCCAGCTCTACCCCTGGCAGCTGTGGTGCACCGCCAACCACTACCGCGTGAAGCCCACCGCGGTGGTGGGGCAGTTGGCGCCGGCGTTCCACTACCGCCGCTCGCAGGTGATCGCGCCGCAGAAGACGGGCAAGGGCCCGTGGTCGGCGACGGTCGTGCTGGCGGAGGCATGCGGGCCGGTCGTGTTCGGCGGGTGGGCGCGCGGCGGGGAGCGGTTCATCTGCGCGGACCACGGCTGCGGGTGCGGCTGGTGGTACCGGTACCGGCCGGGTGAGCCGATGGGTGTGCCGTGGCCGACGCCGCTGATCCAGCTCACGGCGACGTCCGAGGACCAGGTCGCGAACGTGTACCGGCCGCTCACGTCGATGGTGAAGAAGGGGCCGCTGGCCGAACGGATCAGGGTCGGGGAGGAGTTCGCTCGGATCGGCGAGGACGGGAAGATCGACGTCGTCACCTCGTCGGCGATGTCCCGGCTGGGCAACCCGATCATCTTCGCCCTCCAGGACGAGTCCGGTCTCTACACCGCGGCGAACAAGCTGCGGAAGGTCGCCGAGACCCAGCGCCGCGGCGTCGCCGGTATGGGCGGCCGCAGCATGGAGACGAGCAACGCCTTCGACCCGTCGGAGGACTCGGTCGCGCAGACGACATCGCAGTCCAAGCGGCGGGACATCTTCAAGTACCACCCGCAGGCCCCGAAGTCGCTCTCCTTCAGGGACAAGCGGCAGCGCCGGAAGATCTTCCGGCACGTCTACGCGGGATCGGACCACGTCGACCTCGACGCGATCGAGGCGGAGTGCGCCGAGATCATGGAGAAGGATCCGGCCCAGGCCGAACGGTTCTTCGGCAACCGCAACGTCGCGGGCACGGCCGCCTGGCTGGACGGCACGAAGTGGGCGGCCAAGGCCCGCAAGCGCCGGGTACGCGCGGGCACCAGGATTGTGCTCGGGTTCGACGGCTCGGACATGGACGACTGGACTGCGATCCGCGCGGAGACGATGGACGGCTTCCAGTTCACGCCGCTCTACGGGATGGACGACCGGCCGGCCATCTGGAATCCGGCGGATTTCGGCGGGCAGGTGCCTCGGGCCGAGGTGCGGGCGGCGATGGCACAGGTGATGCGCCGCTACGACGTTGTCCGGCTTTACGCCGATCCGCCCTATTGGGACACGGAATGTGACGATTGGATTGACGAGTACGGCGAGGAGCGGGTGATCCGCTGGTACACCCGCCGCCTGGTGCAGATGCACGCGGCGGCTGAGCGGCTGCGCACGGATGTCCTCAAGCGCAACTCCGACGACGGGTCGCGCTCGGCCGCGTTCACGCACGACGGGTGCGAGTGGACGCAGTCGCACGTCGAGAACACCCGCAAGGCCGAGCGCCCCTCGGGGCTCTATGTGCTGCGCAAGGCGTCCCCTGCTCAGAAGATCGACGTCTGTGTGGCCTCGGTGCTGGCGCATGAGGCGTGGGGCGACGTGATCGCGGCGGGGCTGGCCGAGCCGGCGGTGTCCTACTACTACGGGTCGTGACCGAAGGGGGGCGCTGGTGGCCACCCTTGTGCAGGCGCTGGAGCTGGTGGGGCTGCTGGAGTCGGAGCTGATCCGGCGGCGGCCGGAGATCGAGCGGAATGACCGCTACTACCGGGGTGAGCAGCCGCTGAACTTCGCCAGCGACGAGTTCGCGAAGTTCCACGGGGACCGGTACCGGGACTTCGCCGACAACTGGGTCCAGGTCGTGGCCGACAGCCCGGTGGAGCGGCTGGGGGTGACGGGGTTCCAGGCGGCCGGGGAGGAGCGCGCGGACGCGGATCTGTGGCGGGTGTGGCAGGTCAACGGCTGCGACGGCGAGAGCCAGCTCGGTTTCACCGGCTCGGTGAACAGCGCGCGCAGTTTCGTGCTGGTGTGGGGTGACCCGGACGACGAGGAGAATCCGGTCGTCACCTTCGAGGACGCGGCCCAGTGCATCGTGGCCTACGAGCCCGGGTCGCGGGTGAGGCGGCGGGCGGGGCTGAAGCGGTGGCAGGACGGCAACAGGGACTTCGCCACCCTCTATCTTCCTCACGAGCTGTGGAAGTTCGAGCGCCCCCTCGCGCGACAGGACAAGTCCCCGCAGATGGCCGGGGTGGACGAGGCGGCGCTGTGGCTGCCGCCGGGTGAGCGGGAGCGCCGGCGGACGTGGGAGCCGCGCGACGAGATGGTGCTGGGCGAGCCGAACCCTCAGCCCAACCCGATGGGCCTGGTCCCGCTGGTGGAGCTGCCCAACAAGCCGGTCCTGGTGGGTGAGCCGATCTCCGACGTGTCCGGTGTCGTGGCGATGCAAGACGCAATTAACTTGATTTGGGCCCAATTGTTCACGGCATCGGACGCTGCTTCGTTCCCGCAGCGGGTGATCATGGGTGCCGACCGGCCGGTGATCCCCAAGCTGAACAGTGCCGGGGAGATCATCGGGAAGCAGGCCGTCGACCTGGACAAGTTCCAGATCGACCGGGTCGCGTGGATCACGGGCAAGGACGCGCGGATCGCGGAGTGGCAGGCCGCGAACCTGTCCTGGTGGACCGGCATCATCGAGGTCGCCGTCGGGCACGTCGCAGCCCAGACCCGCACCCCGCAGCACTACCTCGTCGGCAAGATGGCCAACCTGTCCGGGGATGCGCTGCTCGCCGCGGAGACCGGCCTGGTCAAGCGGACCGACCAGAAGAAGCTGTGGACCGGGCAGGGCCTGCGCGAGGTCGCCCGGCTGATCCTCCTCGCGCGCGGCGAGGACGCCAAGGCCCGCGCGATGCGCGCGGGCAGCGTGCTGTGGGCGGACTCTGAGTCCCGTTCTCAGGCCCAGCTCGCCGACGCGCTGCTGAAGCTGAAGGACGTCGGTTTCCCCTTCGAGTGGCTCGCCCTGCGCTACGGCCTGACCCCCACCGAGGTCGCCGATGTGGTGGCGATGCGGGAGGCGGAGGCGGAGATGGACCCGATCGGCGCCGCCACCCGCATGCTCGCCCAGGCCCCCGGCCCCGGCGAGGACGACGGGGACGAGGCGGCCGGGGACGGCGGGCCGGGGCTGTGACGGTTCCGGTCCAGGCACAGCGGCACCAGGCCGAGCGCGCCGTGCAGGCGGCGACCACCGCGGCGGCGGTCCGCGCCGTGTGGGGCTCCGTCGACCCGGACCAGTTGGAGGCGTCGTGGCTGCGGGCGGCGCCGCTCGCCGCCGACCTGATCCGCGCCGGACAGCTGGCTGCCGCCGCTAGCGCTGAGGAGTGGCTGACCGGGGAGGCCGGCCCCGGACGGGCGGCGGTGGACCCGCGGGCGGCGGTCGCCGCGACCGGGGATCTGACCGGGCCGCTGCTGTATCCGCTGCTGATCGCGTTCAACCGGCTCAGGCGGGGCCTGTCGGTTGCCGCGTCGATCCTGTCGGGGGCCGCGTTCCTGGAGATGGTGACCCGCTCCCTGGTCGCGGACGCCGGGCGGATCGCGGACATGGCCGGGATGATCGCCCGCCCGCGCGTCGTGTCCTACGTGCGGGTGGTGCACCTGCCCGCGTGCGCGCGGTGCCTGATCCTCGCCGGTCGCGAGTACTCGCTGTCGGAGGGGTTCGTGCGGCATCCGCGGTGCGACTGCACGATGGCGCCGCGCAGGCCCGGCGATACCTGGGAACTCCCTTCCCCGGCGTCGCTGTTCGAGGAGATGACCGAGGCGCAGCGGCTGCGCGCGTTCGGGCAGGCCGCGATGGCGGCGATCGCGGACGGGGCGGACATCGCGCAGGTCGTGAACGCCCGGCGCAGCATGGCCACGGTGACCCGGTACGGGCGTCAGGTGCAGGCCACGCGCGAGGGCACCACCCGGCGCGGCCTGTACGGGGCGCGGCGGGCGAAGTTCCAGAAGGCGGCCGGTGTCCGCTTCGGCGAAGCCACCCGCGGCCGGGCCCGCGCGGTGACGCCGCGGCTGATGCCGGAGGAGATCTACCGCCTGGCCGACGGCGACCGCGAGCAGGCGATCCGGCTGCTGGAGCGCAATGGCTACCTCTTCGCCGACAGCGGCGCCGCCGGTTCCGATGGGGCGCCGTCGGCGGGCCGCTCCGGTGGTGCGGGCGGGGAAGCCACCGGGGGTGGCCGGGCCGGTGCCGGTGTGCCGCCGGTTCCTCCGGGTGCGGGGCGGGTTCCGGCGGCGGGCGGGGACGAAGTGCCGCTGATGGGCGACCTCCTTCCGGCGGAAGGGGGGAGCACGGACATCGGCCGTCTGGAGGCCGGGATACGGGCCCTGTTCGCAGGGGACTTCGCCGGGTTCACGGTGGAGGTCACCCGGGTGCGGCCCTCGGCGAACCGGGTCATGGTGACCGCGAACGTCATGCGCGACGGGGAGCAGGCGGGGGAGATCTGGCGGACGTTCCGCCGCGACGCCGAGGGCCGCCTGTACGCCACGCACAATGTGCTGGAGCTGGAGGCACCGTTCCGGCGGCGGGGGTTCTCCAACGCGGTCAACGCGCATCTGGAGGACTGGTACCGGCGCTCGGGCGCGGACCGGATCGAGCTGAACGCGGCCGAGGACAACGGCGGTTTCGTCTGGGCGCTCAAGGGCTACGACTTCGTCGCCGCCGATGACGCCGAGGGCATCGCCGACCAGCTGGAGCGGCGGCTCGCAGAGGACGCGTCCTGGCTGGACGCGCACCGGGACGACGACGGGACGCCCGAAGACGAGTACGAGGCCCGCGAGGACGCGTACGCTGACGGGGCGGCGCTGCTGCGCCGGATGCGTGACGAGCCGTTCGGCAGTGCCGGATTCCCGACGGCGAGCGAGATCGCGGCCCTGGGCCGCCGTCCGGAGCACACTCCGGAAGATTCGTGGCTGGGCAAGAGGACACTGATGGGGTCGGTCTGGAACGGGGTGAAGTACCTGTGAGCGAGCGCAGCGAGGAAGCTATCGCACGCAACCGTGCGATCAGCGCGTTCCGCCGGCAGTGGATCGCCGATCACGGCGGCCGTGAGCCCGAGGACGACGACACCCCGCCCGAGGAAGAGTGGGCCTACATCCAGGAGACCCGCCGCCTGTCCGGACTGGACCCCGACCGCGGGCACCCGGTCGGCCAGCCCCCGCCTGTGCGCCGCCGACGCCGCGAGACCTGACACTGTTGGCACCCCCCGGCCTTTCAGGAGCGAGGACATGGAACTGGACCCGCTGAACCAGTTGCAGATGAACTTCCGCCTGAACGAGGACGGGATCTACCAGGCGGTCCCGCTGAACCTGGACGACCTCCCGGAGGACGAGCGCAGGCGCCTGGCCGAGGAAGCCGCAGAGATCGAGGCGCACTGCCTCGCCGAACTGGAGAAGCGCGGCCTGCTGTGACCCCTGCGGACATGAACCCGCTGAACCAGCGGCAGGGGAACTTCCGCGAGGACGGCACCGCGATCCCCTTCAACTTCGAGGACCTCCCCGAGGACGAGCAGCGGCGCAGGCAGGAAGAGGCCGCCGAACTCACCGCCTTCTGCGAGGCCATGGCCGACGCCGCGGAGAACAACCAGACCTGACCCGCCCCACCTACGAGCCCCCGGCCCGCATCCGTTTCCGGTGCGGGCCTTTCTCATGCCCGCGCGCAACGCCCAGGGCACCCCCCTTTCACCCCGCAACGGGAGACCGATCATGCCGATCACGCACGCCCCCCTGCCCGTACATCCCCGCTCCGGCGTCCGCGCGCTGGGCTGGCGCAAGGCCCGCCCCGGCGAGGACCCGGACGAGTTGTTCCCGGTCTGGCCGGTCCTCGGCGGCGCCGGGGACGACGAGGACCAGGACGACGACGGCGACGGCGGGGACGACGGGCAGGACGACGACGCCGGGGACGGTGACGACGGCCAGGACGACGACGGGGACGGTGACGGGGACGACGAGGCGGATCCGGAGGGCGCCGACCAGCTCGGCGACGCCGGGAAGAAGGCCCTGGCCCGGATGAAGGACCGCCTCAAGGCGGAGAAGACCCGGCGGCGCCAGGCCGAGGACCGTCTGCGCCAGAACACCGGCAGCGGCGGAACTGATGACGCCGTGGCGAAGGCGACCGCTGCCGCAACGGCCGCGGCGAACGCCCGGGTCCTCAGGGCGGAGATCCGCGCGGCGGCGGCGAAGAAGCTCGCCGACCCCCGTGATGCCCTCAAGTTCCTGGACCTCGGCCAGTTCGAGGTCGACGCGGACGGCGAGGCCGACGCAGAGGAGATCGCCGAGGCGATCGAGGAACTGATCAAGACGAAGCCCTACCTGGCCGCGCAAGGCGGCAAGAGGTTCCAGGGCACCGGCGACGGAGGGGCAGCGCGCAAGGCGGGCCGTCCGAAGCAGCTCAGCGAGCGCGACCTGAACACCATGACCCCCGAGCAGATCGTCAAGGCCCAGGAGAAGGGCCAACTGGACGATCTCCTCGGCGGCAGAGGCTGACTAGGAGGGCCCCGTGTCCATCAACAACTTCAAGCCGCTGATCTGGAGCGCTCAGCTCCTGGTCGCGTGGCGTACCGCACTCGTCTACGGCGGCCCGCAGGTCGTCAACCGGGACTACGAGGGAGAGATCGCCGAGTCCGGCGACGTCGTCAAGATCACCTCGATCAGTGACCCGACGATCTCGGACTACGTGCCGAATTCGACGGTGATCACCCCGGAGGAACTGACGGACGCCCAGCGCAACCTCGTCATCGACCAGTCGAAGTACTGGGCTTTCAAGGTGGACGACGTCGACAAGCGGCAGGCCAAGGGCAACGTCGTGCCCGAGGCGATGTCCCGGGCCGCCTACCGGCTGCGTGACGTCACCGACCGCTATCTGGCCGGTCTCTACACCGGTGTCGTGGCGGGCAACAACCTCGGCACCATCGCCGTCCCGGCGAACACCCCGACGGCCGCCTACGACAGCATCCTCGTCCCGCTCGGAGTCGCACTGGACGAGGCGGACGTGCCCACCGAGGGCCGCTACTGCGTCGTGCCGCCCTGGTTCTACGGACGCCTCCAGCGCGACGACCGGTTCATCGACGCGTCCAAGTCGGGCACCACCGAGGCCCTGCGCAACGGGTTCGTGGGCCGCGCGGCGAACTTCAACATCATGAAGTCGAACAACACCCCGAACCCCACCGGCGACGACAACGTGATCCAGGCCGGCGTCAACGCGGCGATCTCCTTCGCCGAGCAGATCAACAAGACCGAGGCGTACCGCCCCGAGTCCAGCTTCTCCGACGCCGTGAAGGGCCTCGCCCTGTACGGGGCGAAGCTGATCCGCCCCGACGGCATCGCCATCGCCACCGCCTCCCAGACCTGAGCAGGAAGGAGAACCCGTCATGCCCCGTACCGCTGTCGCGTACCGCACCCTGGCGGCGAACGCGTCCGTGAACGCAGCCACCGGAGCGACGACCGTGGACGCCACGCTCGTCACCAACGGTGTGGTCATCAACGACGCCGTGCCCGAGTACACCCTGATCCGCACCACCCACACCGACGGCGCCGCACACGACCTGATCGTGCGAGCGGGAGACAGCCCGCCCGCCCTCGCCGCCGGGCAGGGCGACCTGGTCGCGGAGGTCGCGGCGACCTCCGGGGTCCGCTACTTCGGACCGTTCGAGTCCGGCCGCTTCCTCCAGTCCGACGGCACCCTGCTCATCGACTTCGAGACCGGCTACGCCGGGACCATCGACGTCCTGCGCATCCCCCGGAGCGTGTGATGACCGGCCCGAACACACTGCCGGACGACGTCACCGAGGCCGAACTCGCCGAAGCCGTGCAGGCCCTGCGCCGTGCCCGCGGGCACCGGACGCCGGAGGCCACCGTCCACATCCGCGGCGAGGGCGGTGCCGTCTTCGAGATGGACCCGGCCCGTATGAGCGACGACATGAAGCGGCGGCTGCGTCTGGGCTACCTGCGGGAGGTCAGCGCCGACGGCACCCCCCTCAGGGACCGGGCCGCCCCTGTTCCGCCGGCAGCAGCAGCCGGTCAGGAGCCGGTGGCCCGTCCGCCCAAGTCCGCGCCCAAGGCGGACTGGGTGCTCTACGCGGTCCGGGAACTCGGGCTCGCCCCGGAGCGTGCCGAGGCCATGACCCGGCGGGAGCTGATCGACCTGCCCGCAGACCACGCCGAGCACCCGGGCCCGGCACCCGGCGACCAGTCGGACGGCGCCCCGTCCGGGGACGGGCGGCCGTCCGACGACGCCCCCAAGGCGGAGTGGATCGCCCACGTCGTGCGCCGCGGTCTCGCCTCCGTCGAGGACGCCGCCACCCTCACCAAGGACGATCTGATCGACCTCGCGTCCTGAGGAAGGAGGTGGCGCCGTGGCCCTGTCCCCGCTGGCATCGGTCGCCGACCTGACCGCGCGCGGCCTCACCGTCGCACCCGAGGAGGAGACCCTGGCCGCCGTCTACCTCGACGTCGCCTCGGCCGCGGTACGGGAAGCGGCCGGCGTCCCGATCAGCCAGACCACATCCACCGTCACCCTCACCGGGCCCGACGATTCCCAGTGGCTGACCCTGCCCGGCCCGCCCGTCACCACTGTCACCTCGGTGGAGATCGACGGTGTGCCGGTGACCGGCTGGCGGCTGCGCTCCCACCGGCTGTGGCGGGCGTGCGGCTGGCAGCCCGGCTGCGAGCCCGCCGAGGTGGAGGTCGTGCAGACCCACGGCCTGCCCGTCGTGCCCGCGGACATCGTCGACCTGGTGTGCCGGATCGCCGCCGCGACCCTGATCGCCTTCCGGTCCCAGCCGGACGGCGAGGGCCTCGCCGCCCGCGACATCCGCTCGGAGCGGATCGGGGACTACGCGGTGACCTACGGCGACTCCGGGCGGATCACCGAGGTCGAGCTGCCGGAGTACCTGCGCGAGCAGCTGGCCGCGCGGTTCGGCGGCGGCCTCGCGGTGGTGAGGTTCCGGTGAGCCGCGTCGGACGCCTCCTCAACCGCCGGGTCCCGCTGTGGCGCGCGGTCACGGTCGACGATGGCGGAGGAGGCCAGGACGTCACCTGGGTGCACCTGGACACCGTCCGCGCCCGCATGTCCCAGCCCACCGCGCGCGAGCGGCAGGCCGCCGACCAGGCCGAGGCCCGCCTCGATGAGACCTGGTACTTCGCGCCCGGCACGGACGTGCGCCGCGGCGACGAACTACGGCCGGACGGGCGGGTGGTGGAGGTGTTCGCCACCTTCGAGCCCAGCGAGCCCGGCACCTACCTGCGCGCGGACTGCACCGTCCGCCAGCCCACCACCGGAAACTGAGGAAGACCATGGCCATCCTGTCCGTACAGCGGCTGCCCCTGTCCGGGCTCCAGCCCACCTACGCCAACGCCGCGAGCGGCGGCGACCAGGCCCCCGTCGGGGAGAAGCTGGTGCTCCACGTCCGCAACGGCGACGCCGCCGCCAAGACCGTCACGATCGCCACGCCGGGCACGGTCGGTGACCTCGCCGTCGCGGACGCCCAGCAGGTCATCCCCGCCTCCGGGAACGCGTTCATCCCGCTGAAGTCCGTCTACCGGGACCCCATGACCGGGCGGGCCGCGATCACCTACAGCGCGGTGACCTCGGTGACCGTCGCCGTCCTCCAGCTCCCGTAGCCGTGGCACGCCGGTCGCGGCTGGACGGGCTGCGCGGGGCCCTGCGCGCGGTGGGGCGGGTGCCGGAGGCGATGCGGGAGGCCCGCGCGGAGACCCTCCGGGAGTGGGCCGACAACGTCGAAGCCAGCGCCGAGGACCGGGTCCCGGTCCGCAGCGGGGACCTCAAGGCCCAGATCGAGCAGCGGGTGTTCGAGCGGTACGGGCGGGCCGAGGTAGGGGTGTGGGACCCCGACGCCCTGGAGTACGCCCAGTACGTCGAGCAGGGCACCAGCTCCATGCCTGATCAGCCGTTTCTGGTCCCCGCGTTCGACCTGCACCGCAGGCAGGTGACCCGCACCTACCGGGTCGCGTTCCGCCGGAACGTGGGGGGTGGCAGCCCGTGACGGTCGCGCTGTGGCCGCTCCAGCAGGCCGTCATCACCGCTCTGCGCGCCGACCCGGCGCTCACCGCGGTGGTGACCGGGGTGTTCGACGAGGTGCCGGAGGAGCAGCCGCACCCCTACGTCTCCCTGGGAACGGTCACCGAGACCGCCGCCGACGCCCACAACCAGCGCGGCCTGGACGCCCGTGTGGTGCTGCACATCTGGTCGAAGTACCGGGGCTTCAAGGAGGCCGCCGTCATCCTGGCCGCCCTCGACGCCGCCCTGGACCGCGAGCCGCTCGCGGTGGCCGGCTTCCGGGACGTGTCCGTCGCGCACGAGCAGCACACCGGGATGCGTGACCCGGACCCCGACATCAGGCACATCAACGTCAGCTACCGCGTGTGGCTGACCGAAGCGTGAGAAGGAGGCAGACCCATGGCCGGTCTGGACGCTTTCGGTACCCAGCTGCAACGCGGTGACGGTGCCACCCCGAGCGAGACGTTCACGGCGATCGCGAACGTCACCGACATCACCCCGCCCGCGCTGGAGCGGGAGACCTACGACGTCACCGCACACGACAGCGCGGACGGCTGGCGGGAGCACACCGGCGGCCTCAAGGACGGCGGTGAGGTCGAGATCGAGATCAACTACGATCCCCGCGAACACGATGCGCTGGTCGACGACTTCAACGACACCACGCCCCGCAACTACAAGATCGTGTGGCCGGGCAGCCTCGGCTCCTGGGCGTTCGCGGCGGTGCTGACGAACTTCGAGCCGGAGGCGCCGCACGACGACAAGCTCGCCGCGTCGGCCACGTTCAAGGTGTCGGGCAAGCCCGTCATCACCACCGGCGCCTGATGGCGCGGACCGTCGTCTACGAGGCGGACTGGTGGCCGCACATCAACCTCAGCGGGCAGCGCGCCGAGCTGTGCGCGTGGCTGGCCGAGAACGGCATCGACCCCGACGACGTCCCGGTCGGCGCCAGCATCGTGATCGAGCCCCTCACCCCCGGCGGGGGTCGCGCGATCCGGCACACCGTCCATCTGCGCAACGCCGCCGGCTGCAAGTACCACGACGAGGCCCTCGGCGACCCCGCCCAGGAGGAACGCGTCGTCCCCCTGGTCGCAGATCCCCCGCCGCACTGGCCCACCCTCAAGGAGAGTCCCTGATGACGCAGTACCTGTCCGCCGAGCAGATCCTCAACGTCGACGACCTCAAGTACGAGGACGTCGCCGTGCCGGAGTGGGGCGGGACCGTGCGGGTGCGGGAACTCACCGGCACCGACCGCGACAAGTTCGAGTCCGCGTTCGTCGGCAAGGACGGCAAGTCCGTCCGCGCCGAGGGCCTGGAGGGCTACCGGGCCCGGCTCGCCGCGGCCTCGATCGTGGACCAGAACGGCAAGGTCCTGTTCCGGTCGGCGGCCGAGGCGAAGCGGCTCGGCGAGAAGTCCGCAGCCGCGCTCCAGCGGGTGTGCGACGCCGCCACCCGCCTGTCGGAGATCACGGAAGAGGACGTCAAGGAACTGACGGGAAACTGAGAGCGCGGCCCGCCCGGCAGTTCTACTTCCGGCTGGCCGCGCACCTCGGCGGGATGACCGTCCGCGAACTCCTGGCCCGCACCACGTCCAGCGAGCTGGCGGAGTGGCAGGCATACGAGCAGCTTTCGGGCCCGCTCGGGCCCGCGCGCGGTGACCTCCAGGCCGCGCTGATCGCGTCCGTCGTCGCGGGCGTCAACCGCGGCAAAGGCCAGCGCGCCCCGAAGATCAGCGACTTCATGCCGCGCTGGGACCGCACGAGAACCGAGAAGTCGCCGGAGGAGCTGTTCCAGCTCGCCCGGATGACCAACGCCGCCCTCGGCGGCAGCACCAACACCACAACTCCATAGAGACCTAGCGGCACGCCCCCTGAGGGGGGCTGCGTCTGCCCGAGGGGGTGATGGCCTGTGGCCACCCTCGCGAGCATGACGGTGCGCCTGGGCATCGACACCGACGCCGTCCGCGCCGGAGCCGACCGCGCCAAGAAGATCCTCGGCGGCCTCGGCAAGGCGGTCGCCGGGCTCGGCGTCGGCCTGCCGGTGGTTGCCGCGCTGGGCGCCGGGGTCGGCGGTCTGGTCGCCGCGTTCGCCTCCGCCGGGGTCGCGGTGAAAGCGTTCCAGCTCGCGGTCGGCCCGCAGATGCAGGAGGTCGCGGCCGTCGCGGACCTTGCCGCGGAAGCGGAGAAGGCCGCCGCCGAAGGGGCCGAGGACGCCGCCGAGAAGCAGCAGGCATACAACGATGCGCTCGCCGAGCTGCCGCCCGCGACGAGGGCGACGGCGAAGGAGTTCATCGGCCTGAAGTCGGACTACGCCGCCTGGTCCGACAGCCTGTCCGGCACGACGATGCCCGTGTTCACGCGCGGGTTGCAGGCGGTGCGGCGGCTGCTGCCGCTGCTCACCCCGTTCGTCAAAGCCGCGGCCGGAGCGTTCGGCGAGTTCGTCGACTCGATCGACCGGGCCAGCAGGGGCAAGGGCCTTCAGTCGTTCGCCGACTCGATGGCGAAGGTCGCCGGGCAGAATCTGGAGTCGCTGCTCTTCGGCCTGAAGAACATCGCCGTCGGTATCGGCGGGGTCATCAAGGCGTTCCTGCCGCTGTCGGACGAGATGTCCGGCGGCTTCGAGGAGAGCACCGCGGCGTTCGCCGCCTGGGGGCAGGGCCTCGGTGAGAGCGAGGGCTTCGCCGAGTTCGTCGCGCTGGCCAAGCAGGGCGCCACCACCCTGGGCACCCTCGCCACCACCGCGCTGGTCCTGTTGCAGGCGTTCGCGCCGCTGATCGGCCTCACCGCGGTCGTCGCCCTGCACCTGGCGCAGGTCATCAACGCGATGCCGCCCGGCGCGGTCCAGGCCATCGCCTACGCGATCCTGGCCGCGGTCCTCGCGTTCAAGGCGTTCGCCCTCGCGAGCAGGGCCGTCGACACCGCGTCGGACCTGATGGAGTCGCGGCTCGGACGGGTCGCCCGCCGCTGGGTGTCGACCGCGACGACAGCGGTCAAGGCGCAGCTGCGGATCGCGGCGGGCGCGGTGCGCGCGGGCCTGCGCACCGCGGGCGCGTGGGCGGCGACCGCCGCCAGAGCGACCGCGACATGGCTCGCCACGATCCTGCGGATCGCCGCCGTCACCGTCGCCCGCTACGCGATGATGGCCGGCCGCGCCCTGTGGTGGGCCGCCCGCATGGCCGCCAGCTGGTTTGTTGCCATGGGCCCGATCGGCTGGGTCCTGCTGGCGGTCGCCGGTCTGGTCACGCTGATCATCGTCTACTGGGACGAGATCAAAGCCTGGACCGCCGCCGCCTGGGACTGGGTGTGGCAGAAGATCAAGGCGGCGATCGGGTTCGCGCTCGCCTCGATCGGCCTGCTCGCCCAGGTCCCGGGCTGGATCGCGGACTGGTTCACCCGGGCCAAGGACTGGGCGATCGAGAAGGCGCTCGCCCTGGTCGCGTGGATGCTCGGCCTGCCGAAACGTATCTACGGCGCGCTGGCCGCGCTGCCGGGGTTCCTGCGCGAGCGGGCGCTCGCCTCGCTCCGCGCGTTCCGGGACGCCGCCGTGGACCGGGCGACCGCGTTCCTGACGTGGATGAACGGGCTCCCGCGCCGCATCGGCAACGCGGTGGGGTCCCTGGGAAGCCTCCTCTACGGCAAGGGCCGCGACGTCGTGACCGGCCTGTGGAACGGCATCAAGTCCATGGGCGCGTGGCTGCGTTCCACCCTGACCGGCTGGGCGAGAGACCTGATCCCCGGGCCCATCGCCGACGCCCTCGGGATCTCCTCGCCGTCCAAGCTCATGGGCGACGAGATCGGACGGTGGCTGCCGCCGGGGATCGTCGAGGGCGCCGAGGCCGCCGCTCCCGCCATGAACAAGGCCCTGGCCGGGCTGGTGCAGGTGCCGGGCCTGGACGCCGTGAACCGCTCCCGCCGCTCCCAGCTCGCCGCCGCCCCCGCAGGGCTCCGTATCGAACTGGCCGGCCCGGACGACATGAAGCGCCTCATCCGCAAGATCGTCCAGAAGACCGGCCGCGGCGGCACCACCGACGCCGCGTTCAGCGCCGCGTAGGTGCCGGTCTGCGGACCAGGCACGGCCGCCCGGACGAGCATCCCAGAGAAAGGGGGCGGCGGTTGTGCCGTTCGACATCCTGACCGAGATCGAGCTGCCCGGCGGGCAGTGGATCCCCGTGCGCACCTACGAGCGCGACACGATCGAGGTGACGACCGGCCGCCCGGACATGGGCACCCAGACCGACCCCGGCAGCCTCACCGTCACCATCGACAACCGGGCCGCCCGCTACTCCTGGCGCAACCCCGAGTCGGACCTGTACGGGCTGATCGGCCCCAACACCCGCATCCGCACCAGCGTGCCCGGCCAGGTGACCTACCTCCAGCTGGACGGCAGCCCCGCCAACCTGGCCTCCACTCCCGACCACACCAGCCTGGACATCACCGGTGACCTGGACGTCCGCTGGGAGGGCGAGGCGGACTGGCACGGGGCCGGTGCCCGGATGCTGGTCGGGAAGTGGGCAGACGCCGGGCAGCGGTCCTACCACCTGCGGATCCAGGACGGGTTCGTCGTCCTCCAATGCACGACCGACGGCACCTTCGGCGAGTGGCACTCGGGAGAGCTGCCCGCGCTGCCGCGCCGTGCCGCCCTGCGCGGCGTCCTCGACACCGGCACCCCCGCCGGGGGCTTCACCTTCACCTTCTACTGGGCGCCGTCCCTGGACGGCCCCTGGACCCGGATCGGCGAAGGCGTCTACCCGACGGGCGCGTTCAGCACGTTCGTGTCCACGGCCCCGCTGACGGTCGCGCCGTCGCAGCTCGACGCGCTGGCCGTGCCGCAGCGTCCGCCGATGGCGGGCCGCTGCTACCGCGCCGAGGTCCGCAACGGCATCAACGGCACCGTCGTCGCCTCGCCGGACTTCTCCGCGCAGGCGCCGGGCACGACCGGGTTCACGGACTCGGCGGGCCGCGCGTGGACAGTGGCCGGGAACGCCACGATCCGGGACCGCGAGGACCTGATCGTCGCCGAGGTCCCCGAGTGGCCGCAGGGCTGGACGCCGGACGAGTCCGACGGCTGGGTCACCATCGAGGCCGCCGGGATCCTGCGGCGCCTCAGCCAGGGCCGCAAACAGCTCCAGTCCACCCTGCGCCGCCGCATCCCCTCCGGCCTGCCCCTCGCCTACTGGCCCATGGAGGACGGACGTGATGCGACCAGCGCGTCCAGCCCGCTCCCGATGGTGAGGCCGCTGTTCATGCGGGGCTGGGACATGGCTGCGGACGACGGCCTCGCCGGATCCGCCGCGCTGCCCGTCATCCGCAGCCAGGCCACCCTGTCCGGCACCATCTGGCGCGGCCCCACAACCGGCCAGTGGCACACCGAATTCATCTACTTCCTCCCCAACACCGGGCCCGCCACCGCCCGCACCGTCCTCCAGTGGACCAGCAGCGGCACCGTCAAGCGGTGGCGGCTGATGCTGAAGACGCTGGAGGCGTCCGTCCTCGGCTACGACAGCGAGGAGCAGCTCGTCATCAACCAGCCCGTCACCCTCGGGACGAACCTGTTCAACGCGTGGGTGCGCTGGCAGCTCATGGCCGCACAGGACGGCAGCACGGTGGACTGGAGGGTCCGCTGGATCCCCATCGGCGGCACCGGCGGCGCCGTCACCGGCTCCTACACCGGCACCGCGGGCCGTATCACCGGCGTCCGCGGCACCGACGGCGGAGCCTCGGGCGACCTCGACGGCCTCGTCATCGGCCACATCGGCGTGTTCGCCGAGGAGAACACCTTCATCTACAACTTCGCCGACCACGGCTTCAACGGCGACTCCGCATGGGCCCGGATGCGCCGCCTGTCCAGCGAGGAAGGACTCCCCATCGGCCGCGTCCGCGGCCCCGTCCCCTCACTGCCCATCGGCCCCCAGCGGCAGGACACCGTCCTCAACCTCGTCCAGGCCGCCGCCGACTCCGACGGCGGCCGGCTCCTGGAGGACCGGGCCCGGCCCGCCCTGCTCTACCGCGACCGGACCAGCATGTACAGCCAGACCCCCACCCTCACCCTCTCCTACAGCGACGCCCCCGGCCTCGCCCACCCCCTCGACCCCGTCGACGACGACACCGCCTACCGCAACGACCGCACCGTCACCCGCGACGGCGGATCCAACGCCCGCGCCGTCCTCGAAACCGGCCGCCTGTCCATCCAGGCCCCGCCGGACGGCATCGGCCTCTACGACGACTCGGTCACCCTCTCCCTCCACACCGACGACCAGGCCGAAACCGTCGCGTTCTGGCGCCTGCACCAGGGCACCGTCGACGCCCCCCGCTACCCGCAGGTGAAAGTCCTCCTCCACAAGGCCCCCCAGCTGATCCCCGCGGTGCTGGCAACACCCGAGGGCAACCTGATCCGCATCACGGGCCTGCCCAAGCGGGTCGGCGGCGGCACCGCCGACCTCCTCGTCGAAGGCATCAAGCACGAACTGACGCTGGAGACCTGGACGGTGACGTTCAACTGCTCGCCCGGCCAGCCCTGGAACGTCGCCAAGGTGAGCGACCCCCGGCTCGGCCGCGCCGACGCCAGCGCCGCAGGATCCACCGTCGCCGTGCCCGTCTCCGCGACCGGCACCCAGTTCGCCGTCCACACCCCCGCCCGCGACCACCGTGCGCCCGTCCCCTGGATCACCTCCCTCGACCGGCTCACCACCAACCCCGACATGGAAGCCGACCTGGCCGGGTGGACGCCGACCGGCGCCACCACCGCCCGCGTGCCCACGCCGGCCGCGGCACCGTTCGGCGGGGACTGGAGCATGCAGCTCACCCCCACCGGCGCCGCCGCCACCGCCTACGCAGAGTCCACCCCGGTCACCACCGGCATCACCGCGGGCAGCACATACACGGTCCACGCATGGGTGCGCTGCGCGGTCGCCCGCACGGTCAACGTGAACGTCAACTGGTACACCAGCGGCGGGACGTACATCTCCACCACGGGCGTCAGCCAGGCGGTCACGGCCGGGGTGTGGACACGGATCAGCGGGACGCTCACCGCACCGGCCACCGCCGCCCGCGCCTCCCTGGCGCCCACCATGACCGGCACCCCGCCCAGCTCGCACGTCCTCCTGGTCGACGTCGCGTTCCTCGGCACCGGCACCCGGGGCCAGTACGCGCGGGACTTCCCCTTCGACCTTCGCACCGGGGGCGAGGTCATCCGCATCCGCGGCTGCGAGCCGGCCGCGCGGGACACCTTCACCCGGAGCGCCGGCAGCACCTGGGGCACCGCCGACAACGGCCTGGGCTGGGCGCAGAACGGGGGCGCCAACTCGGACCGCAGCGTCAACGGGACCTCGGGCGTGATCACGCTTGCGTCCGCTCCGGACACCGTGCGCTTCCAGCGGATCCTCGCCGGGATCGCCGACGCCGAGGTCCTGGTCCGCCTCAGCGTGGACCAGATCGCCACCGGCTCGTCGTTCGTCCCCGGCGTCCTGCTCCGCTACACCGACGCCAGCAACTACTACCGCGCCCGCCTCCACTTCGGGACGGGCGGGGCCATGTTCACCTCGATCACCCGCACCACCACCGCCGTCGGCGGCACCCTCTCCCTCCCCTACACCTACACCGCCGGCCAGTGGTTCCGGCTGCGGGCCCGCATCACCGGCCACCGCATCCAGCTCCGCGCCTGGCCCGACGGCACGCGTGAACCCCGCGCGTGGCACAGCGACGAGACCGTCACCACCAGCCCCATCGCCACCGGCCAGATCGGCCTGACCGGCTCGGCGTTCACCGCCAACACCAACGTCAACCCGCAGCTGCGGTTCGACGACTTCCAGGTGCCCACCCCGCAGCTGATGACCGTCCAGCGCTCCGTCAACGGCATCACCAAACCCCACCCCGCCGGCGGCGAGGTCCGCCTCGCCCAGCCCGCCATCGTCGCCCTGTAGGAGGACCCGCGTGCCGTTCGAGACCTGGCAGCCCGGCATGATCATCACCGAGGAACGGCTCGCCGCGATCTCCCCGACATGGCAGGACTGGACACCGGCCTGGACAACATCCACCGGCAACGCCACGCCGAGCCTGGGAGATGCGGCGGTCACCGCCCGGTACGCCGTCGCCGCGACCACCGTCCACTACGAGCTGGTCATCACCTTCGGCGCCACGACCAACTTCGGAAGCAGCCCCGGTTCCGCCGACAACTGGCGCCTCTCCCTGCCGGTGGAGGCCGCGGCCACCACGACGATGGCCGGCTGGGGAGAGATCACGGACACCTCAGCCGGCGTCGGCTCGCGCACCCGCGTCCGGGTACGGCTGACGACGACCAGCCACATGGAGCTGGAAATGTCCGGACCGAGAATCGACGGCACCGCACTGGCCGGGCCGGGGCTGATCGACTCGGCCTCGCCGTGGGTCTGGGCGAACGGGGACATCGTCCGCCTCATGGGCACCTACGAAGCGGCCGTCTGACCACCCACCACACCCCACGCCCCGCGCCCCTCCGGCCGGGGCTTTCCTATTTCCTGGAGCCCTTCATGGCCTGGTACAAGGGCGCGACCCGGTTGGAGTTGCAGCCGGAGTCCCGCGAGCAGAGCAGCATCCGTCCGACCCAGTTCATCCTGCATTCCGTGGTCGCCCCGTGGGACGAGAAGCGGATCTACGCCTACTGGCGCGACTCCACCAGCCTGGAGTCCCACTTCGGCCTGGACTACGACGGCAGCCTCGGGCAGTACCTGTCGACCACCACCCGCGCGGACGCCAACGCGGGCGCCAACCGGCGGCCCGACGGCTCGGGCGCGGTGTCCATCGAGACCGCCTCCAACACCAACGCGTCCGACCCGTGGACCAAGCAGCAACTCGGCGTGCTGATCGACCTCGGCGTGTGGCTGCACCGCGAGCACAAGATCCCCCTGCGGATCTGCCGCAGCGCGAGCGACCCGGGGTTCGGCTACCACTCGCTGTTCCGGTCCTGGTCGACGTCGGGCACCGCCTGCCCCGGCGCGGCGCGCATCAAGCAGTTCCGGGAGGTCGTGTTCCCCGGCATCGTCGCCGCCGCCAATCCCACCACGTACGCGGTCCGCAAGGGCGACACGCTCTGGAGCATCGCCGCCGCCAAGCTGGGCAAGGGGACGCGCTGGACCGAGATCGCCAAGCTCAACAAGCTCTCCGACGCCGACGAGATCACTCCCGGCCAGAAGCTCAAGCTCCCCAAGAAGTAAGGAAGGACCACCATGTTCACTACCGCTTTCTGGAAGGCGACCGGCGAGCGCACCACCCGCACCGTCGCCCAGACCCTCGTCGCCACCCTCGGCCTCGACACCACCGGCGTCCTCGACGTCGACTGGGGCCAGGGCCTCGCGCTCGGCGCATCCGCAGGCGTCCTCACCATCCTCACCGCGCTCGCGGCCGGAACCGTCGACGGGCCCGGCCGGACGGAGAGCGCTCGGAGGACCTGATGACCGTGCCCGAGGCGTCCGTCGCCGTGGAACTGGCTCAGCTGCGGGGGGAGATGCACGCAGGCTTCGAGCAGATCAAGGGGACGCTCGCCCTGCTGGTGGAGCGGACCAACAGGACGGACGCGGATGTCCGGGAGTTGCGGGCCGACCTGGATGCCGAGCTTCAGAAGATCCGGGAGGAGGAGGTCAAGCCTCTGCGGGCGAGGGTCGATGCGCTGGAGAGCCGCCGCTTCCCGCTCCCGGTCGTCGGCGCGCTGGCCACAATCTGCGCCCTGCTCGTCAGCGTCATCGCGCTCATCCTCACCAGCTGAACCACCACGCCCCCTGCCATGGCCACCGCGGCCGTGGCAGGGGGCGTTTCGGCGTGTCCGGGGGTGTAGCAAACGCGGTAATAAAATGACGCCGATTCCTACATCAGACCGGGCTCAGCGGACGTTCAACGATCGCCGCGCTCCAGCGATCAGGTTCTGGGCATCCGCGCCATAGACCGCGGACTCCCGCAGGAGTCTCCAGGTGCGCAGGTAGAGAGCGACACTATCGGCGTCGTCGAGCCACATCTCGGCGTGCCAGACCTCAGTCACGACCTGCTGGTCGTTGTAGATCCAGAAGCCCGTGCCGGGAGGGACCTTCATCGACGCAGCGAGCGGCACGATCCCCAGCTCGACGCTGTCCATACCGATGACACCGGAGAGACGATCGAGCTGAGCAGCGAGCACCGAGGGCGAGCAGACAAGGGACCGCAGCACCGGCTCCCAGAGGAGAACGTGATACTTCCGGCCTCCGCTGTACAGAAGCTTCTGCCGCTGCATGCGGGCCCGCACCGCCGCCTCGATATCCCGGGGCGACTGGTGGAGTTCAACGGAACGGGTGAGGACGGCGCGCGCGTAGTCCGGTGTCTGGAGGACCCCGACGATCCACGAGGATTCCCAGGCCCGGAGCACGGAGGAGCTGGCCTGAGCCTCATTGTGCGCGTCCTGGACGTGTCGGTGCCCCGTGGCGAGTTGCCGCCGCCAGGAGCGGATATGCGACTCGAATCCGGCGAGCCGGGCCCGTAGCTCCTCGTACACCTCTGGCTGACCGCATGCCTCTGCCCACTGGCGCAGGTCCTCGATCGTGGCCGTCTGCCTGCCCAGCTCCAGTTTGGAGATGCGCGAGTTCGGCCAGCCGAGAATCCGGGCGAGCGCCGTGCCGGTGAGCTGACCGTCAGGGGCTGTCAGCCGAAGTTCGCGGAGCCGCAGCCCAAGCGCTTCGCGTGCCTTCTGGTAGTCAGTGCTCACCGGGCCATACTCGCTTCCGCTACTCCTGTGCGTGAACCGCCGCGTTGAACTGCTCGTAGGGAACGGCGAAGTGGCGGGCCACGTCGCGCAGCCTGTTGTACTGGTTGACGCGGGCGGGTTCGGTGATCAGCTCGGCGCCGGTGAGGTTGTCGTCATCGTCGAACAGGCACGAGGCGACGATGTGGGAATCGAAGATCCAGAAGTCTTCGTTGGGCAGGTTCAGCTGTTCGGCGTCCGCCCGCCACATGTTCCCCACTTCTTCGCCCAGCGCAGCGTTCTTCACGGCGTGCGCAAGAAGGTACAGCTGGCCGGGCGTCGGTGGGCTATCGACGATCCGGACCCGTCCGACGTGCGCACCGTCCTGGGTCTTTGCGCGGATCATCTGGCTCCACGGCGTCTCCAGGTCCCAGGTGGGCTGCTCGCCGCGAGCGAACTGGGCGTAGGTGTCCGTGGCCTCGTCCACGGCGTACCGGCGGCGCATCTCCAGATGCCACGCGCTGTGCTGGAAGTTCTCGAAGAGCCGCGCGAACTGCTCCGGTGTGAAGATCCGCGGCTCCGTGTCCCTGTCTCGGGGGCCGAAGTCGATCAGCGTGTTGCGGGGCATCACGATCGGGATCTCGTCCTCGTCGATGTGCTGGAGCTGGGCGAGGGCTTCGGGGTCGGTGAGCCGGGGCCCGTGCACGATGATCTCGCCGCTGTCGAGGTCCTCATGCACTGCGGGGCAGCTCCCTTCGCCGCTGCCCGTGCCGTTGAAGCGCAGCCGTCGGGCCATGACCAGTCCTTTCGCCGGAAACCGATCACCCCAGCATTCCCACGCGGGAAGCCTGAAGCTATGGACCTCTCCCACCCTTCTGAGAAAAGGCAAGGGAAGCAAGGGAAGGGGTGAGAAAAATCAAGAAAAGCGCCTCGCGTCGGCCAAATACCTATCCCTACCGTCCTGTTCATGGCCCAAGAACGCGAATTGAACGACGCTCCGAGCGTCGACCCCTTCACCGCCGTCGAGTCGCTGCGGGCCGCGCTTGATCAGGTCGGCATAGTGCTGCCGTCCCTCGCCGTCGCCCACGGCTCGCCGAGTATTCCACTCGTCGATCTCGGCCGAGTACGCGCAGACGTCGCGGTGCGGCTGGCACACGCACTCCAGCGAGGAGCCCCCGTATGAGCACACTCGTCAACGACATCCCGGCCGAGACGCTCGTCCTGCCAGCGTTGGGCACGCTGTCCGACGCGCAGGTGCGGGGCGAGGTGTGCGTGTGGGACGCCGCCGAGAAACCGCTCACCGTTGAGACGGCGGTCGACCTTGGCGAGCGCGAGAGCGACGGGGACCGCCGCTGGTTCCCCCGAGCCTGCCGACACCACGCCGAACAGCACGCACAGGAGCAGCACCGCACCGGAACCCCCGGCGGCACCAGGGGCGATCCGCTGGACATCACCACGATGCGTAGGGCCGTGCAGCGTCTCCTCGGCCCGGCGGCGGATCCGCCCGGCGAGCACGACATCGACACCCTCACCCTCCAGCTGCGCGGCCACATCATGCTCGTCATCCCGGAGATCGAGCGCCTGGCCGCCACCCTCCCCGCGGAGGACATCCCGCGTGCTTGTGCCGTCGAGGGCGTGGCCGAGGCCCGCAGGCGGCTGGACGCGCAGCCCCGCAGTACCGTGCTGCCCGCGGGGATCGCTCACGCGCAGCGCCTCGCCCGGTCCGTCCGGGCCCTGTGCGACCACTACGAGACCCTGACCGCCGTCCCGCCGTCGTCCGGCGAGGTGGCGCCGTGACCGCGCACTCCATTCTCGATGCCGAGCTGGGGCAACTGACCGACGAGATGCCCGCACCGGGCACACTGACCGTGGGCCAGCGGCAGGGCGAGGCGTGCGTGTGGTGCGCGGTCCACGCCCACGCCGTCGGCGGTCTGAGGCCGCTCGCGTTCGCGGGGGAGCCGAGGCCCTCGGCCTGTCACCGCTGCTGGGCCATCAGGCTGCGCGCACTGCGGACCTACACCGCGTGGCGCGCGCACTCGGACACCTGCTGGTACTGCGCCGGCAGCCGCTGCGCCGCCGCGCGCCCCCTGGCCGCCGCCCACACGGCGGCCCGCGCGGCGGTGACCCGGGACCCGGCGTACTGCGGCCGGTGCAGCGGCGCCCTGCTCGTCACCCACGACAACGTCGTGCCCTTCATCCGGGAGGGCCTCAGCGGCCTCTACCGGTCCTATGCCCACACCATCTGCCCATGACCAGCCCTCTGTCCCCACCCGACCCCCTGCCCCACTGCATCCAGTGCTGGGACTGGGCCTCCGCCCGGCGCCGGGCCCTGGCCGCCGGCAACCTCGCCCGCGTCATCGACCTGAACATTCTCCTGCGCACGCACCACACATGGGATCCCGTCCGCGCCTACCTGGGCGGCCAGATCGGACACATACCCAGGCAGCCGGGCACCCCCTGAACCGCCGTCCGCCCCCCAGGTCGGCGAGGGGCGCACGGCAACCCCTGCGGTCCCGGCCGGTGACCCCGTCCCGGCCGGGACCGCTCAGCGCACGAGCCCATCCCAACCGCCGGAACCTGACAGACCCGACGCCCGAAGCCTCATCACACAGACCGCGGACCCCTCGCTGCCCAACTCCAGTGCTGCGCAGCCCTACGAGGACCGCAGCCCCGAACTCCCGTACCCCCGGAGCACAACCCCCGCGCGGTACGGGACAGCCCCGCCGGCATCCAGCGGCGGGGAGGCAGACGCCAACGCATCCGACAGAATCGGAGGGCACCATGGCAACACCAACCACCGACACCGATCGCTCGCGCGAGACCTACCAGGTCACCCGCGACCCGCGAACCTACGTCAGGCCGGACGTCTGGGACCGCGAGATCGCCCTGCTCATGCGCGACCACCCGTTCGACGAGGTAATGGCCGAACGCCTCTTCTCCGCCGCCGTCTCCTACCTCATCACCGCCATGGAGACGTGGGGCCAGCAGCGGGAGATGTGCTGCGGGCGGATCGTGGACATCGCCGTCCACGTGTTCATCCTCGACACCCGGAACTACCGCGAATTCTGCGCCGAGCACTTCGGCGGAAGGTTCCTGGAGCACATCCCGGAGATCGCCTTCAAGTACGACGGCTCCGTGGAGCGCACCGCGCACATCATCGCCGACAACGGCTTCCCCGTGGACTGGAAGCTGTGGGAAGCCGACTTCGCCAAGTGCGGGCCGTGCAGCCCCGGTTCCAACTGCCACTGATCCGGTAGCCCCGTAGGGGCCGCGCCCGCCCGGGACCGCCACACGGCGGCCCCGGGCGGTGTGCTGTTTACGCTCATATGCGAAGTATCTGGGTTTCCCGTTCGCCACCGGAGGCAGGCGAGTAGTTTGACGCCCCTGGAACCCCACCGCCTCCGGAGGATCGATGTCCAGCGCCGCCCCCACGACCGCAGCCGAGTACTGGGACAAGTACAAGCCCCACCGCGGGCAGGGGCCCCAGCCCAGACCTGCGGCCACCCGCTTCGAATGGACCGGAACCCCCGGCCACGGACCCGGTGCGGAACTCCTCGGCAGCCCGGCGGCAGCACTCGACCTCGGCCCGGCGGAAGGCGAGAACGCGGCCTTCCTCGCCCGCACCGGCGTCGCCGTGACCGCCGTGGACTTCTCCCCCGCACAGGTGGCCAGGGCCCGCGCGTTCTGGGCCGACGTCGAAGGGCTGGAGTTCGTGCACGCGGACGCCTGCGCCTTCCTCGACGGGGACGCGCGGTTGTGGAACACCGTCTACTCGACGTGGGGGGCTGTCTGGTTCACGGACCCTGAGGACCTCCTCCCGCTCGTCGCGCAGCGGCTCGCCCCTGGCGGCGTCTTCGCGTTCTCCCACCGGGAACCGGTAGCCGGCCAGTACGGGGCACAGCCCATGGGCGGCAAGTGGCTCGAAGACCGTGAGACGGAGCTGACGGTGTACCGCTGGCAGTACACCGCCGAGCAGTGGTCGGACATCCTCAAGCGGCACGGATTCACCACCGTCCACACGCGGATTCTCCCCAGCCCCGACCCCGGCGCCCTGGGCACACTGCTCGTGCAGGCGCGGACAGCCTGACCGCACAGACACCGGCCCCGGTCGTCATCACCCGCCGACCGGGGCCGTTCTAGGTCTGCTCGTTGTGGTGAGCGGGGGAGTGCGGGACAATGGGATCGGACCAGCTCAGGACCGATTCCACTCAAGCGGATTGCGTGAGCGGTGCGTGAGCGGAGGTCCCACCGGGCCCCGGATTTTCCGGAGTGGTCCAGAGTCGGGGCCCGCGTGAACAGGGACTTTCGGAGCATCTGGAGTCTGCCAGAGTCTCTCAGAGTGAAACCTAGCGACTCATAATCCGTCGGCCGTGGGTTCGAGTCCCACCCGCCCCACCAGCGTGCCTCTTCGCAGGAACGTTCTGGCCTGCATTCTGATCGCTTCCTCCGCTTGTTTCGGCGAGAGTCGAAGCCTTTCAAGATCGCTTGCCGGCCCGCTGCTGGCCCGAGCGCCAGACGATCAAGACATGAGACGGCCCCCGGTCGGCGAGGCGCCGACCGGGGGCCGCTTCGGACCACCTCTGAAATTTCGGAAGCGGCCTTCGAGAGGGGTCAGGTCACTGGGCGGGCTGTCCGCTGCCGGGGCAGGTCTCCCTGCTGCCGGGCTTCTGGTGGTGCGCGGCGGGCCGGCCGGGCTCGGCGCCCACCCCGGATCCGCAGACCGAGCAGGCGCCCGCACACCGGCCGGGATCGAACCGGCCGCCGGGCCGGTGGTGCATGCATCCCATATCTAGCTCCTCACTCGCGTGGTGGTGCTGGACTGGACGTGCTGTGCAACTCCCCGCCCGGGAACGGGGACCGGCCGGCGGGGAGGACCTAGAGCTTACGGATGAAGACGCGGGCGCTGTTGTGGAAGAACACCGTCAGACCCTGCTTGTCGGGGCGCTCGCCCTCCCGGGTCGACCAGCGCTCGATGCGGGCGATCTCGGGGGACTCGGCCCGGCCGAGAGCGGCGGCGAGCCAGCCCTCGACGTTGTCGCCCGGCTTCGGCTCGGCCCAGGTGGCGGGGGTGCCTTGCTGCGGCTGCTCGTCGTGCTCGTGGCGCTCGCCGTCGGCGAGCTGGCCGACGATGCCCCAGCGGGATTCCTTGCCGTCCACCGTGACGGCCAGACCGTTGGGGGTCTTGGTGTCCCCGGCTTCTTCCAGGGTCTGTACGCGGGTCACCCCCGGCGTGTTCTTCAGTACGTCCAGGGCGAAGGCGGCGAACCGGCGGGAGCGCATGGGCATCAATTCCTCTCGGGGCGGGCCGCGCCAGTCTAGGAACATCTGGGGCCCGACGCGCCGGTGGTGCCTGCGGTCCCGGCCGGGACACGGGTCACCGGCCGGGACCGCAGTGGTTGCCGTCCGTCCCCCGCCGACCCGAGGGGCGGACGGCGGCTCATAGGTATACGGGCGGGCAGACGGTGTACTGGCCTTGTGCGCGGCGGCGACGTTCACATCGAGCGCGGCCCAGGCGTCCGCCGCCCAGACCGGCTTGCCGTCGAGCATGCACGGTGAACTGGTCGACCTCTTCGAGTGACAGGCCCTGGAGGAATCGGCGTGCGTCGTCGGCGCGCAGCCCACCTTCACTCCATCACCCCCGTGCGGGGGAGCGACGCGCCGTACTCCCTCAGGGGGACTTCCTACTCGCAGTAGTGGTCCAGGACATCCGGCAGACGCCGTGCCCAACCGTCGAACGTCAGGTCATCGGGCGCGGTGAGTGTGCAGTCGTACGGAATGTCGTCCGTCACCTCGATGAACAGGGTGCACTGCCGGTCGGGCTTCGAGAGGGTGTGGCTGATGGTCGCGATGTCGCGCCAGGGGAATTCGATGCCGGTGCCCCGGTACCCGACCAGTCTGATCTCGATCCCGTCGGGATCGATGACCACGGCACGTTCGTCGTCCTCGGCGTGGAAGAACTCGGTTTCTCCGACGGGTGCGGTCACGGTCGTCGGCGGTGGCATGACGAGTGTGGTGGGGTAGGGGGCGTCCGCCAACTCGGTGAGAGAGTCCAGTAGTTGCTCCGTGGTGGGGCGGTGGTCGGGGTTCTTCTCCAGGCATGCGCCCACGATCGCGCGCAGGTCTTCCGGGACCGGTGACAGGTCCGCCGGTGAGTGCACCGAGCGGTACATCAGCATCATCGGTGTGCCTGCCCCGAAGGCGCTGCCGCCCGCCGCCGCCACGAGGACGGCGCCGAGCGCGAACACATCGGCGGCGCCCGTCACCTCCCGGCCCTCCGCCTGCTCGGGCGCGAGATAGCCGGGGGTGCCGAAGGTGTGGCCCGTCAGTGTCAGCCGGGTGGACTCGACGGCCCGCGCGATACCGAAGTCCACGACGCGTGGGCCGTCCGGCGCCATGATGATGTTGCCCGGCTTCAGATCGCGGTGGACCAGTCCGCACCCGTGCACGGCCTGAAGGGCCTCTGCGAGCGCCGCGCCGAGGAGTCGCAACTCCCCTTCGGGCATGGGCTCTTCGGCGGTCGCGATCATCTGGGCGAGGGTCGGGCCGGGTACGTACGCCGTGGCCAGCCAGGGCGGTTCGCCGTCCGGGTCGGCGTCCACCACCTGTGCCGTGTGGAAGCCGCCGACCCTGCGCGCCGCGTTCACCTCGGCCCGGAACCGGGCCCGGAAGGCGGTGTCGGAGGCCAGCTCCTGCCGGGCCACCTTCACCGCGAGCAGGCGTCCGCCGCGCGACCGGGCCAGGTACACGGTGCCCATGCCGCCCGCACCGAGTTCCCGCACCACGACGTACGAACCGATCCGCTCCAACTCGTCCTCCCGAGCCAGTGCCCAGTTCCCAGTGCCCAGGGGCTCAGCGCACGTCGATGTAATCGGCCGTGCTGGTGGTGGCGCCGGTCGTGGAGTTGCCGTGGTACACCCAGCGGTAGTAGCCGTCGACCGACGCGGTCACCGTGGTCTTCAGACCGCCGCTGCTGCTGGTGGTGGCCTTCTTGACCGTCCTGTAGGTGTCGGTGCCCTTGGCGCGGAACTGGAGGCTGACCGTACGGCCGCTGTAGGCGTCGTACTTCTTCGTGCTCCAGTTCGCCCGGGTCAGCTTGCCCGTGACGGTGATCGGCTTGCCCTTGGTGACCGGCTCCGGCGAGGCGTTGGTGGTCGCCTTGGCCGCGCGCCTGAGCTGGGCGGTGAGGGACCGCGTCTCCAGCTCCTCGGCCTTGAGCTGGCCGTTGGGCTTGAACAGCTGCAGCACGACACCGACCTTCCAGGTCGTGGCGTCGCTGTTGGAGTCGACGTGCTCCTGGCTCGGGTGCGGGTCGATGAAGAGGCGGCCCTCGCACTCGGTGCGCTTGGAGTCGATCTCGTAGCAGGTGTAGCTGCCCGCCTGGATGTAGTCGTTCCCGGTGGCCGCCGCCGTCTTGATGCTGCCCCGGTAGAGGAAGGGGTGCGCGTCGTACGAGAAGGGGTCGTCGGTGCTGTACCCGGCGGGCAGCCTGACCTTGAAGCTGAGGGGTGGCTCCACCTCCTTCGATGTGCCGACGACGATCGGCTTGCCGTTGTTGATGACGATGTCCGACACGGTGATCCCGGTGTCCGCCGCCTGGGCCGTCGGCGCGTTCAGCACCGAGAGGCCCAGCGCCCCCACGAGCGTGGTCACCGCGACGGTTCGTCTGCCTGTCTTCATGCACAACCTCTTCAGGTGAAATCCACTGCAAAGGGCGGCAGCTTATCCGAAGAGTTCTGAGAGGCCGAAGAGTTTTGAGTGGCTGAAGAGTTGTGAGAGCCCTGAGGGTTTTGAGAGTTCTGGCGGAAAGCCCCGCTCCCGCCGTCCGGGTCTCCTTCGGGTGAATCCGGTGGAACGGCGCGAGGGCCGGGGGCCGGGTGCCCTGTGGACCGTGGACTGTGGACCGTGGACTGTGACCAGGACGCCTTCGCGATCGCGGGGGCGTCCGCCTGGGCCGCAGAGTGAGTTCCGGAGGTACCTATGACGACGTCCGTCTTCTCGTCCGCTGCCGGTGTGGAGGGCGCCTCGCTGATCGGGCGGGCCGCGGAGCTGGTGCCGGTCCTGCGCGCCAACGCGGCGCGCACCGAGGAGGACCGCAGGATCGTGGGCGAGAACATCGCGGCCTTGGGCGAGGTCGGTCTCTTCCGGCTCACGGTGCCGCGGCGCCTCGGTGGGCACGAGGTCAGTATCAGGACCCTTCTCCAGGTCAGCTCGGAGCTGGCGCGCGGCTGCGGTTCGACGGCCTGGGTGAACGCCCTCGTCAATGTGAGCAACTGGATGGTCGCGCTGTTCCCGGAGCGGGTCCAGCGGGAGGTGTGGGGGAGCGATCCGGACGCCCGGGTGTGCAGTGTGCTGTCCCCCAAGGGGATCAGCGGGCAGGCCGACGGCGGCCGGGTGGTCACCGGGAAGTGGGGCTTCGCCTCGGGCAGTCCGCACTGTCAGTGGGCGCTGCTGGGCCTTCCCCTCGTGGACGCCGCCGCCGGACAGCGGATCGACCAGGGTGTGGCGCTGATCCCGATGGAGGAGCTGACGATCGAGGACACCTGGTTCATGGCGGGCATGCGCGGCACCGGGAGCAACACCCTCGTCGCCGACAAGGTGTTCGTCCCCTCGCATCGCATCATGTCGCTCACCAAGGCCATCGGCGGTGAGTACGGCACCGAGCGCACGGACGAAACCCTGTACCGGTCGGCGCTGGTTCCGGTGCTCGCCCTGGTGCTGGCCGGGCCCCAGGTGGGGCTGGCGAAGGCCGCGCTGGAGGTGGTCATGGAGTCGCTCGCCGAGGGGAGGGGCATCGCGCACACCTCCTACGAGCGTTCCCGTGAGGCGCCCTCCACCCAGACGCAGCTCGCCGAGGCGGCACAGCTCATCGACACCGCCGAACTGCATCTGCTGCGATGCGCCGATGACATCGACGCCTGGGCCGCGAAGGGCACGTACATGCCTCTGCTGGGCCGGGCCCGTGCCCGTATGGACACCGGGTACATCGCGCGCTGCGCGCGGGAGGCGATCGACCGGCTGCTCAGTGTCCAGGGCGCGGGCAGCTTCGCGGAGGCCGCCCCGCTCCAGCGGATCTGGCGGGACCAGGAGACCGGGAGCCGCCACGCGATCGTCAACCCGGCCATCGCGACGGAGCTGTACGGGCGGGCCCTGCTGGGTGTCGAGGAGCAGGTCACCCTGATGATCTGACCGGGTGCGGCTGGTCGCTGAGGAGGGGGGCGGAGGCCGTGCCCTGCGGGGCATCGACCCGCGGCGCCGCCCGTCGGCGGTCCTGAGCCGCCTGCCCCGTCATCGCCGCCCGCCGACGCGTCCTGAGCCGCCCGCCACCCTCATCACCGGGCCCGCCCGCCACCCTCATCACCGGGCCCGCCCGCCACCCTCATCACAGGACCCGCCACCTTCATCACCCCCGGCCCAGTGATGAGTTTTCGCGCCCGTACCCGTCACACCTACGACAGGCCGGGACCGGACGGAAGGGTGATGTCATGAGTGCGAGTGCGAGTGCGAGTGCTGGTGTGGGCGTGTGGCTGGAGGAGCTGGGCGTGAGCGGGCCGGGTGAGGGCGACGAGCCGGCGTTCTCGGGGCTGGCGGAGCGGCATCGGCGGGAGCTGCATGTGCACTGCTACCGGATGCTCGGGTCGTTCGAGGACGCCGAGGACGCCGTACAGGAGACGTTTCTGCGTGCCTGGCGGCGACGGGAGACCTTCGAGGGGAGGTCGACGTTCCGGGCCTGGCTGTACCGGATCGCCACCAACACCTGTCTGGATCTGCTCGCCCGGCACCGCCCCGAGCCCGCGACCGGTGGTGAGGTGCCGTGGCTCCAGCCCTACCCGGACCGGCTGCTCGACGAGTTGCCCGCGGCGGACGCGGACGAGCCGGAGGCCGTCGCCGTCGCGCGGGAGACGATCGAGCTGGCGTATCTGGTCGCGGTGCAGCATCTCGCGCCGCGACCGCGGGCCGTGCTGATCCTGCGGGATGTGCTCGCCTGGCCGGCGAAGGAGGTCGCGGCACTCCTCGGGGACTCCGTCCACTCCGTGAACAGCGCGCTGCAACGCGCCCGCGCCGGGATGCGGGACCATCTGCCCGCCGAGCGGCAGGACTGGACCGGCGGTGAACCGGACACCGGGACACGCGAGCTGGTGCGCCGCTACACCGACGCCAGCGTGGCCACGGACATCGACCGGCTCGCCACCCTGCTGCGGGACGACGTCCGCTGCTCGATGCCGCCCACCCCGGGCCTGCACATCGGCCGGGACGCGGTGGTCCGAGACTGGGCCGGGAGCGGTTTCGTGGGGATGCGGGGCCTGCGCCCCGTCCTCACCCGGGTGAACCGGCAGCCCGCCGTCGCCTTCTACCTCTGGCGGGAGCGGGAGGGCGCGTATCTGCCGCTGACCCTCGATGTCCTGCGCGTCACCGGCGGGCTGATCGCCGGGATCGTCACCTTCCACGCCGACCGGTTCCCGCGGCTCGGGCTGCCGGAGCGGCTTGCGGCGGACGGTACGGAGTAGCTCCGGTGTGAACGCGCGGTGCGCCCCGTCGGGCATGCCGGTCAAGATCCTCACCCTCTCCCGGGTCGCCGATGTCGACCCCACGGCTAGCTATACCCCCTAGGGGTATGTTACCGTGCGGCAGCTTGATACCCCCTAGGGGTATTGAAATGTCGCTGATTCAAAGGGGTGGTGGAGTGATGTCCGACGTCAATCCCAGACGGTGGTGGGCGCTCGCCGTACTCGCCGCGGCTCAGTTCATGGTGATCATGGATACGTCGATCATCGGCGTCGCGCTGCCCGAGATGCAGAAGGATCTCGGGTTCTCGCAGGGTGAGTTGCAGTGGGTGTTCAACGCCTATGTGATCGCCTTCGGCGGGCTGTTGCTGCTCGGTGGGCGGTTGTCCGATCTGCTCGGGGCGCGGCGGGTGTTCAACGCCGGGTGGGTCGTGCTGATCGCCGGGTCCGTGGTCGCCGCCGCCGCGCAGAGCGCATGGGTCGAGGTCGTGGGGCGGGCCGTGCAGGGCGTCGGGGGCGCGCTGATCGCGCCGGCCGCGATGACGCTGCTGATGATGCTCTTCGCCCACAACCCCCGGGAACTGGGCAAGGCCATGGCGCTCTACGGGGCCGCCGCGCCCGCCGGGGGGACCGCCGGGGTGTTTCTCGGCGGGGTGTTCACCGAGTGGCTGAGCTGGCCGTGGATCTTCATCATCTATGTGCCCATCGGGATCGCCACCCTCGCCGCCACCAAGGTGCTGCCCGCCGTCCAGGGCCGCAAGGGCGGGGTCGATGTGCTGGGTGCCGTCGCCGTCACCGCCGGGCTGGCGCTCGCGGTGTTCACGGTGGTGCGGGCGCCCGAGGTGGGCTGGGGTGCCACGGAGACCGTGCTCCAGCTGATCGGGGCCGCGGTGCTGCTGGGGCTCTTCCTGGTCGTCCAGCGGGCCGTGCGCGAGCCGCTCATGCCGCTCGGTATCTGGCGGGTGCCCCGGCTCGGTTCCGCCAACCTGGCCATGACGCTGCTCGGGGCCGCCTGGATCCCGATGTGGTACTTCCTGAATCTGTATCTCCAGCAGGTGCTGGGCTACGGGGCCTTCGCCTCCGGTGCCGCGCTGCTGCCCATGACCGGGCTGCTGATGGTGTTCATGACGGTCATCACCGCCCGGCTGATGGGCCGGTTCGGTGCCAAGCCGCTGATCGGCACCGGGCTGCTGGTCCTCGCGGGCGGGCTGCTGTGGCTGTCCGCCGTCGAGCCCACCGGCACCTTCGTGGTGGACGTCCTGCCCGCCTCGCTCGTCGCCGCGCTCGGGATGTCGCTCGCCTACATCCCGGCGATGATGGCCGCGATGTCCGGCGCCCCGCAGGAGCAGGCCGGGCTTGCCTCCGGCATCGTCAACACCACCTATCAGGTGGGGTCCGCGCTCGGGCTGGCGGCACTGACCGCCGTCGCCACCTCCCAGGGGGCCGGGCAGCTCGGTGATCTGCCCGCGCTGACGGACGGATTCAGCGCCGCCTTCGTCTGGGCCGCCGTGATCGCCGCGGTCGGCGGGCTCGTCACCCTGCTGGTGATGCGCCGGGAACCGGCCGCCGCGGCGGCGCAGGAGCGGGCGGGGACGGGGGAGCGGGCCGGGGTCTGAGCACCTCGGGCCGGTGGCCTCGTACCACGCCGAACGGGCCGTCCCCTGGGGGACGGCCCGTTCGGCGTGCGGGGGGTGGGCGCTCAGGACGCCGCCGCCCGGCCCGCGTAGGCGTAGCCGGCCTCGTCGACCGTCTTCGCGATCAGGGCGTCCAGTGCCTCGTCCGGCTCGGCGGCGGTGGTGACCGTCACCAGGCCGGTGCCGATCTCGACCTCGATCGCGGTGATCTCCGCGAGCTCGCCGACGGCCTTGGTCACCACGCCCTGGCAGTGGGCGCTGCCCACGCCCTCGACCCGGTAGACGGTCGTGACCTCGGCGGTGGAGTGGCAGCTTCCGTCCGTGGTGCAGCAGTTCGACATGGCGTTCGTTCTCCCGTGGGTCGGTGGTGGGTGGGAAGGGGATGCTCGGATATCCCCGGATACCCCCCCGATACCCCTCAGGGGTATCGGGGGACTCGACTGCCATGTATACCCCCCGGTGGTATTCGTCCGCAAGCTCCGCGTCGGCGGGCCGCCCTTGACTCTGGATACCCCCTGGGGGTATGTTTCCCTCAGTCGTCCGGTCACGGGCGGTGAGAAAGAAGACGAACGAGGAGTCGGTCATGAGCAGCGCCGCGCACCACGCACACGCCGGTCACCAGGGGGACCACGCAGGCCAGGGGAGCCACGGGGGTCAGGGGCACGGGGCCTCCGCCGTCGGTCACCGGATCGAGCTGGTCACCCCCCGGATCACCGCCCGGGAGAAGACCGATCTCCGGTTCAGCGTGGTCGAGGACCGCGAGCACGGACGGCTCCTCGCCGCCGCCGAGGAGTACGAGGAGTCGCACGGCAAGGAGCTGCATCTGATCGTCGCCTCGCGCGATCTCGCCGTGTACCGGCATCTGCACCCGGTGCTGGGCGGGGACGGCGTCTGGTCGGTGCCGGTGGAGCTGCCGAAGGGCGGGGAGTACCGGGTCTTCGCCGACTTCCGGCCGCGCGGCGGCGACGCGGTGACCGCCGGTGCCGATCTGGTCGCCGAGGGGGCCGGTGAGTCCGCCGCGCTGCCCGAGCCCACCGGGGTCGCCCTGGTCGACGGCTACGAGGTGCGGCTGGACGGCGAACTGGTCGGCGGCGAGGGCGGCGCCCTGGTCTTCTCGGTGCACAAGGACGGGCGGCCCGTCACCGACCTCCAGCCCTACCTCGGCGCCTACGGCCATCTGGTCGCCCTGCGCGCCGCCGACCTCGCCTATCTCCACGTCCACCCGGGCGGCGAACCCGGCGACGGAGTCACCCCGGCCGGACCCGAGGTCTCCTTCCACGCCGTGGCCACCGGTCCGGGCCCGTACCGCCTCTTCCTGGACTTCCGGCACGGCGATGTCGTACGGACCGCCGCCTTCACCACGCGCTGAGACGACTCCCTGAAAGGGGCCGCTCAGGGGCGGGTCGCCGCGAAGTACGGCATCGAGTCCAGGTCGGTGACCTCCACGTTCTTGCCGGTGCGCGGGGCGTGGATCGCCTTGCCGTCGCCGACGTAGAGGCCGTTGTGCTGGGTGTTGTTGTACCAGTAGATGATGTCGCCCGGCTGGAGGTCCGCGCGGGCGACCTGGCGGCCCGCCGTGTACTGCTGGTTGACCGTACGCGGCAGGGAGACGTCCGCGGCGGCCCAGGCGGAGCCGGTCAGGCCCGAGCAGTCGAAGGAGTCCGGGCCGGTCGAGCCCCATTCGTAGGGCTTGCCGAGCTGGGCGTAGGCGAACTCGATCGCGGTGCGGGCCCGGCCGCTCGCGGCGCCGTCGTAGGTGTCCGGGGCGTCGCTGCTGCCGGCCGCCTCGTCCGCCTTCTCCTCCGCCGCCTTCAGCTCCGCGCGCTCCTCGGCGGTCAGGCTGTTCAGCAGCTTCTGGGCGTCGCGCAGCTTGCCCTGGATCTCGTCCTTCTTCTCGCTCATCCGCTCCTGCGCGGTACGGGCCGCCGTCAGCTTCTCCACCGCCTCGGCGCGGGTCTGGGCGATCTCGCGCTGCTTGCGCTGAAGGCTGTCCAGCAGGGTCCGCTGCCGCTCGCTGGTGCGGTCCACCAGGGACGCCTGCTCCAGGAAGTCGTCCGGGTCGGCGGAGAGGAAGAGCCGCACGCTCGGATCCAGCCCGCCGTCGCGGTACTGGGAGGCGGCTATCGGGCCCATCTCGGCGCGGATCTCATTGATCTCCTCCTGCTGCCGGGCCACCTCCTCCTGCGCCTTGTTCGCGGCCTCCTGGAGGGTCTTGCGCTTCTCCTGGGCCTCGTTGAACTCCTCGGTGCTGGCCTCCGAGTCGTGGTACAGCTCCTCGACCTCGGTGCGCACCTGCTCCACGGACGGCTTCGGCTCCGCCTGGCTCTGGGCCGTCGGCAGCAGCGAGAACGCCCCCGCCGAGGCGGCCAGCACGGCGAGCCGGGGCCGGGTCGGCGGCTTGGGGCGGCGGTGGGTTCCCATGCTGCGGCTCACATTCCTGGGGAGGGGCGATGATCCCGACGTGTCCTACGTCAACACGTGCGACGTCAACAAGTGCGATGTCAACAAGTAAGACATCAACTTAGTAGCTTCGTAGATGAGGGTGCAATGCGGGGGGCGGGGGAGACGGTGAGACGGGCGGGGCTCAGGTGAAAGGCGTCGGTACGCAGCCGAAGAGCAGCGGGATCACCGGGGGCAGCGCCGCCCCCACCGCCAGCGCGGCCCGCAGCACCGGATGCGGGCGCCGCTGCGGATGCAGCACCCGCCGCAGCCGCACCAGCGCCCCGGCCCCGCCACCCGCCGCGCTCGGGCCGCCCATCGCGAACGCGCCCGGCGGCACCGAACGCGCCGCCGCCATCTCGTACATCGCCGTGGCCAGCAGATCCGGGGAGTGCTGGTCGAGCGCCCGGTCGTCGGCCGCCATCTCCAGCAGGACCGCCGTCTGCTCCCGCGCATGCCGGGCCAGCGGCAGCCACCCGCACAGCCGCGCGAACGCCTCCGTCACCGCCAGCGCCAGATGGTGCCGCCCCGCGATGTGCGCCCGCTCATGGGCGAGGACGGCGTCCAACTGGCCCGGGGAGAGCAGCCGCAGCGCGCCCGCGCTCACCACGATCCTCGGACGCCGGCCGGGGAGGCAGTACACGGCGGGCCGTTCGTGCTCGACGACCGTCGCCGCCAGCCGTGGGTCACGGCGGCCCACCAGATCCAGCACCCGGCGGTGCCGGGCACGGGCGCGGCGGCCCCGGAACAGCTCCACGGCGACGGCGGCCAGCGCGGCGGCGACCACCATCAGGGGGAGGGCGACCGTCAGCCGGTCGGTGATCGTCGGATCCGGCACCCCGGTCGTGGCGGTCAGACCGCACCAGTGCAGAAAGCCGACCAGATCGGCGTGCAGATGCTCGGTGGGCGCGGCCAGATGGTGCGCTGCCAGGGCCACCGCCAGCACGAAGGAGACGATCAGCCCCTGCCAGACGGCGACCGCCAGCGCCGGGGCCCGGTACGGCCACGCGCGGCGCAGCAGCAGCCCCGGGGCCAGCAGGCCCACCACCGCCGCGTACCCGAGCAGGGGCAGTGCCGGGCTCACGAGCCCGCCTTCCGCCCCACCGTGCGCAGCGCCCGGCGCAGGGCACTGATCTCGTCGGCGTCCATCTGCTCCACGAAGTGCGCGAGCGCCACCGGCCGGTCCTCACTCGTCCCGAGCGCGTCCTCCATCAGGGCCGCCGCGTACTGCTCCCGGCTGCGCACCGGGGTGTAGACCCAGGCCCGGCCCTGCTTGCCGCGCACCAGCCAGCCCTTGTTGTAGAGGATGTTGGCGACGGTCATCACGGTGGTGTAGGCGAGCGGGCGCTCCTCGTTGATGTCGTCGACGATCTCCCGCACGGTCGCCGGGCGCCGCCACCGCCAGAGCCGGTCCATGATCTCCGCCTCCAGATCACCCAGCCGCCGCATCCGCCGCTCTCCTCGTTCCTTCGGGTTCTCCCGGCCTCTTCCGGCCCCTCCGCAGGCCGCCATCGTAGGCCGGGGCCGGGCTGCTCAGGAGAAGCGGGCCACATAGCGCCGCTGCCAGGGGGTCTCCACCGCCTTCGGCGAGTAGTGCGCGCGGACATAGGCGACGGCCTCGGCGGCCGGGACGCCGTCCAGGACCGCGAGACAGGCCAGCGCCGTGCCGGTACGGCCCCTGCCGCCGCCGCAGGCGACCTCCACCCGCTCGTTCCCGGCCCGCCGCCACGCCTCGCGCAGGGCGGCGGCGGCGTCTGTCCGGTCCGCCGGGAGCCGGAAGTCGGGCCAGCGCACCCAGCGGTGCTCCCACTCCACCGGCTCCGGTGCCCGGCCCAGCAGATACAGGGCGTACGAGGGCCGGGGCCCCGGCGGCAGCGGATGCCGCAGGGCGCGTCCGCGCACCAGCCGTCCGGAGGGCAGCCGTAGCACTCCGTGCCGCGCGGGATCCCAGGTCCCGTTCCCGGTCCCGTTCCCGGTCTTGCTCCCGGTCTCGGTCTCGGTCTCGGTCTCGTTCTCGGTCATCCGTCGACCCTAGACCGGCTGAACGCGGGAGGGGCGGGGTCCGTACCACTCGTCGTACGCCCGGGGTTCAGGGACGGGGGACGGAGGGGCTCGGATGGAACGGGTGCGCGCGGTGCTGCTCGCGGTGGGGGGCGCCGCCGGTCTCGCCCTGGTGGCGGGGTGCGGCGGGGACGCCGTCCGGCCGCAGCCGGTGGGGAGCGGGGTGCCCCGGGTGTCCGCGGCGCCCGAGGTTGGGGTGATGGCGCCCGCCAAGGTCGAGGTGATCGCCGCGCTGGCCGGGTGCGAGGCGCAGATCCGGATCGACGCGGACGAACTGCGCCAGGGCGTCTGCGAGTCCGGCGGCGACGGCTATGTCATCACCACCTTTCCCGAGGACCGGCTCAAGGAGACCTGGCTCGACTCGGCCAGTGTCTACGGCGGCACCTATCTGGTCGGCGCCCGCTGGGTCGTCGGCGCCGAGCCCGCGCTGCTGACCGGGCTGCGGGAACGCCTGGGCGGGGACGTACGGGAGTTGCGGGGGATCGGGCCCACCACCGGGCCGTAGGGCCGGGTCGGTAGGGCCGAGTCGTAGGACAGGGCCTTGGCTGCGTGCCCTGGTCCCGGGCCGCGGAGCGGAGCCGTGGTTCTGCTCGGGGGGCCGGAGTGGGAAGCTGGGTGTTCATGACGACCCTGAACTCCCTTGATCCGCTGGCCGTCGCGGTCACCGAGGCGATCCGGACCGGTGATCTCGCGGCGCTGCGCGCGCTGCTCGCCGACCGTCCCGACCTGGCGTCCGCCGGGATCGCCGAGGCCGAGGACAGCGAGCGCGCCGGGACCCGCAGCCTGCTGCACATCGCCACCGACTGGCCCGGTCACTACCCGCGCGGTCCCGAGGTCGTCGCCCTGCTGGTGGCGGCCGGGGCCGATCCCGGCGCCCGGTTCGTCGGCGCGCACACGGAGACCCCGCTGCACTGGGCGGCCGGCAACAACGACGTCACCGCGATCGACGCGCTGCTGAAGGCCGGTGCCGACATCGAGGCGCCCGGCGCGGTCCTCGGCGGTGGCTCCCCGCTCACCGACGCCTGCGGCTTCGGCCAGTGGCGGGCCGCCCGGCATCTGGTCGAACGGGGCGCGCGGGTCGGCCTCGACGAGGCCGCCGCCCTCGGCCTGCGCGACCTGGTCGAGGAGTATCTCCGCGAGAACACCGACCGGGACGCTCTGGACCGCGCCTTCTGGAGCGCCTGTCACGGCGGGCAGCTGGAGACCGCCCGCCGGTTGCGCGAGCTGGGCGCCGACCTGGACCGGGCCGGGTACGACGGGATGACCCCGCTGGACATCGCGCGGGCGCAGGACGCCGACGCGGTGGTGGCCTGGCTGGTGGCGGAGGGGGCGCGGGGCGCGAAGGCGGGGTGAGCGTCACAGGGGGGACTGCCACTCGGTGGTCCCGCCCCCGGTGACCCCGCTGGCCCCGGTGCCCTCGCCGTCGTCCCGTACGGTCAGGCGGACGACCTCTCTGCCGTCCGGCAGGGGGGTCGTGGTGTCGACGGTGATCTCCAGCCGGGTGACCGGCGGGCGGTGGGCCGCGGCGGTGAGGGCGCGGCGCAGGACCGTCAGGAGCTGGGCCGCGACCGGCGCCGGGACGCGGGAGTCGATCGGGCCGGTGAACCGCACCGACGGCTGGAAGCCGAGCAGCGCCGCCGCGGTCGCCGTCTCCCGCAGGACCTTGCCGCGCAGGGTGGTGGGCGCCTCGGACGGCGGCTGCTGGAGGGCGTAGATGGTGGTGCGGACCTCCTGGATGGTGGCCTGGAGTTCGTCCGCCGCCCGGCCGAGGGTGTCGTGGACATCGGCCGGGGGTGTGCGGCGCTGGGTGGACTCCAGCATCATCGCCGTCGCGAACAGCCGCTGGACGACGAGGTCGTGCAGATCGCGGGCGATACGGTCGCGGTCCTCGTAGACCGCGAGACGGCCCTGCCGCTGCCGGGTGTCGGCGAGGACCAGGGCGAGCGCGGCCTGCGAGGCGAACTGCGTGGCCAGCAGCCGTTCCACGTCCGTGTACGGCCTCTCGCCCCGGGCGCGGGGCAGGGCGAGGGTGCCGATGAGCCGGCCGCCCGCCTGGAGCGGCAGCATCATGCTGGGGCCGAAGCGGTGCCGGACATGGGTGGTCATCCGGGGGTCGGTCGCCGAGTCGTCGATGAACACCGGCTCCCCGCCCAGGAGCTGGACCAGGACCGGGCTGCCGGGCGCGATGGTGGTGCCCACGATGTCGCCGGGGTCGGCGGGGGCGGACGCGATGACGATCTCCATACCGCCCTCGGCGGTGGCCTGGAGGATGACGCCCGCGGCGGCCCCGGCGACGACCCGGGCGCGTTCGGCGACCGTGCGCAGGGCGTCGGCGCTCTCGCCGGTGAGCAGGGCGGTGGTGACCGCCGCCGAGCCCTCGATCCAGCGCTCGCGGTGCCGGGCCGCCGCGTACAGGCGGGCGTTGCCGATGGCGATACCGGCGTGGGCGGCGAGCAGCCGCAGCAGTTCCCCGTCGGCGGGGGTGAAGTCGCCGCCGCCACGGGTGCCGGTGAGGCGGAGCCGGCCGAAGAGGCGGCCGTCGACGTGGATGGGGACGTCGAGGGAGGGGGAGTGCGCGGCCTTACAGGTGCCGGTGCCGGTGCCGGTGCCGGTACCGGCACGGATGTCGGTGAGGCCGTCGCGGGCCGGGTCCGTCATGTCGAGGACGGCGTGCCGGGCGCCGGTCACCTCGGCGGCGCCGGACACGATGTGGCGCAGGGTGCCCGCGAGGTCGAGATCGGCGCCGACGCCGAGGACCGCGTCCAGGAGCGGGGCGGGCAGCGGGGTCGGCGGCGGGGCCGGGAGCGGGGTCGGGAGCGGGGTCGGGAGCGGCGCGGCGGGGTCCTCGGGCATTCTCAGGGGCCCAGCGGGTTCAGCTCCAGCGGCTGGATCCGGCCCTCCAGCATCGCCCCGAGCCCCTGCACCGCGCAGATGTCGGGGCGTTCGGCGATGTGCACCGGCATTCCGGTGGCCTGGCGCAGCATCTCGTCCAGGCCCGGCAGCAGCGCCGAACCGCCGACCATCACGATCCCCCGGTCGACGAGGTCGGCCACCAGGTCGGGCGGGCACTCGCGCAGCACCTTGCCGATGCCGTCGAGGATCGCGGTCAGCGGGGTCTGGATGGCGTCCCGGACGGCCGCCGTGTCCACCCGGACGCTGCGGGCGAGACCGGTGGCGACATCGCGGCCGTGGATCTCGGTGGAGGCCGGGCCGTGCTCGTTCAGCCCGTTGCCGGACAGGGCGAGCTGGAGCGGCCGGACGGACTGGCTGGGCAGCATCAGCTCATGGGCGTGCCGCAGATGCTGCACGATCGCCTGGTCCACGGCCTCGCCGCCGACCGGGACCCGCTTGGCGGTGACGATCGAGCCCAGCGAGAGCACCGCGACCTGGGTGGCCGCCGCCCCGCACACCAGGACCATGGTCGCCTCGGGCTGCTCCACGGGCAGTCCGCTGCCGACGGCGGCGGCGATCAGGGTGTCGACCAGTTCGACCCGGCGGGCGCCGAGGCCGACCAGGGTCTCGATGGTGGCGCGCTGGGCGAGCGGGTCGGAGTCGTGCGGGGTGCAGGCCGCCGCGCGCAGCCGGGGCTTGCGGCGCAGGGCGCGGCGGACCTTGTCGCCGAGGAGATGGCGCAGCATCCGCTGGGCCATCTCGATGTCGACCACGGTGCCGCCGGAGACCGGGCGCACCACCCGGATGTAGTGCGGGGTGCGGCCGGTCATCTGCTCGGCGAACTCACCGACCGCGATCAGCGCGCCGGTACGGGTGTTCACGGCGGCGGCGGAGGGCTGATCGACGACCAGGCCGTCGCCCTTCACATAGACCCGGGTCCGCGCGGCGCCCAGGTCGACGGCGAAGTGGCAGCGGCGCAACGCCTCCAGGCTGGCGGTCATGGCGGATCCTCCCGAGAACACGGAGCGGGCCGCCGGGCGGCGGGCCTCTGCCTGGAATCCTCCGCCGGGGAAGGGGGTGGCGCCTGCTGTGGGGGGCCGGGTGGGGGGCCACTGAATGGGGGAATTATCGCGTTTGTCGGGTGTCGGAGTTGCTTGTCGCCCCTGCTTCCCTCGCTTTAGCTTCCCTCTGCCTCTCTCTCCTCTGCTTCCCTCCCCTGCGCTTCCCTCCTCAGATGGTGCGGGCCTCCTCAAAGCGTGCGGGCCGCCTCCATCAGCGTCGTGAGATCCGTGCCCAGGAAGGACGCGCCCGCCGCCGTCGCCGCCCGCTGCTCCGCCGCCGCCGAGCCGATCACCAGGCACCGGGAGGCCGGGACCCGCAGTTCCTCGATGGCCCGCGTCAGGATGTCCGGCTCCGGGGGCAGCGGGGTGCGCCGGTCGTTCCGGCCCTCGATGGCCTCGAACTGCTCCAGTTCGTGCCGGTCGACGAAGGTCCACAGCGCGTCGTCGGAGGTGTCCCCGACGATGCCCACCCGCAGCCCCCGCCCGGTCAGCGTCCGGACGCAGGCCACGGCGTCGGTGGCCGGTTCCGCCCGGCGCGCGGCGGCCTCCTCGATCTTCGCCAGCCGCACATGCAGCTCCACGCCGTACGGGGTGAACCGGAACGCGTCCAGCAGGTCCAGCGGGTGCGGGCGCTCGCTGCGCTGGCGCGCGACCGTGCCGTCCGGGTGCGGCAGCGGCACCCCCGCGAGGGCGTCCGCCGCGCTGCGCCGCTCCACCACGACCTCGGCCAGCCGCCGTGCCGCGTCGGTCTGCTCCTCCGGTTCGTAGAGCCGGGTCAGGGTGCCGTCGAAGAACAGCAGGACGGCGTCCACCTCGCGCAGGGCGCGCTGGGCGCTGACGACCGGCGGCGCGAACCGCAGGGCGATGTCCCAGCGGACGGTGCAGCCGGGGACCGCGTCGGGGGAGAGCCGTTGGGCGAGGGCCGCGTCGGTGGGGAAGCCGCGCAGCGTCACCCGGCGCAGGGCGTCCCTCAGATGGGTCCGCAGTACCCGCTCGGCGTCGGCGCGGCCCTCCCGTACATAGGTCTCCGGGTGGACGATCCGCCACACCGCGCTGCCCCGGGCCCCGAGGGAGTGCCGGGAGGCGTCCCAGCGCACCGACTCCTCCAGCACGCTCCGGCGCTCGGTCAGATCGACCTCGTAGTACCGGTCCCCGGTGCGGACCACCGTCCGGGTCACGCTGCTGGAGGGGGCCGCGTGCGGCGGTTCGGGGAGGTGGGGAGGCAGCGGGTACGGTCCCCGGACCGGCGGCAACGGTTTCGACCGCTCCGGCAGGATGACGGGCAGGGGCCCGCGCCCGCCGTCCAGCCGCGCCCGCACGGCGGGCGGTACGACGATCAGGCCCTGCGTTTCGGATCGGTCCAGCGCGGTGAGGGCCTCGGCCCAGTCCTCGGCGTCCGTCACATGGGCGAGGCCCAGCCGGGCCCCGCCCAGCTCCCGCAGCAGGCCCGGGAAGCCCTCGACCGCCGTGCGCAGCAGGTCGGGCACCGGACGGCCCGGCCCGCACGGCAGCGAGTAGCCCCCGGCGTGGGCGCGCGGCGGGAACGCCGCCTGGCTCAGCCCGGCCGCCGCGACCAGCCGGGTCAGCGCCCGGCCCAGCAGCGCGTGCAGGTCCGCTGCCCGGGCGCCGTCCGTGAACTGGAACACGAGGAGGGTGTCCGGCGGGTGCTCGCCGTTCTCCTGGCTGTCTTCCCTCTCCGCACCCTCCTCGCCGAGTTCCTCGCGCAGTTCGTGGCCGAGGGCGAGGAGGTCGGGGCTGGTGCCGCCGGAGAGTTCGTACTCCTCGAAGACCTCCAGGGCCTCCCGGCCCCGGCCCCGGCGGCGCAGGGCGATCAGATACAGGCGGCGGAAGTCCTCGTGGGAGGGATGGGCGTCGACCAGGACGGCGAGGTCGGCGGCGGCCCGCTCCACCTCGCCGAGGTCGAGGTCGAGTTCGGCGCGGGTGCGCAGCAGGCCCAGCCGGAGCTGGACGAGCCGGGCGCGGGCGGTACGGGCGGCGGGGCCGGGGACGCCCTCCAGAGGGGTGTCGGAGCGCCAGAGAGCGAGGGCCTCGGCGATCTCCGCGTGGGCCCGGATGAGTTCGCCACCGGTGCGGCTGCGCTCGGCCCGCCAGACCAGGTCCTCGCAGTGCGTGACGTCCAGGTGGTCGGCGCTGATGTGCAGGGCGTAGCCGTCGGGGCGGGCGGACAGCGCGGCCTCGGGGCCCAGCAGGGTGCGCAGCAGGGCGGCCATCACATCGAGCGTCTCGACCGTGTTCCCGGGCTCGTCCGGGGAGTCCCAGATGCCCTGGCGCAGTTCGTCATGGGTCACCGTGCGGCCGTGCTGGAACAGGAGCATCGCCAGCATGGCCTGGTCGACGGGTGGCAGAGCGGGCCCGCTCCCCATGCGCACCGGCCCCAGCAGCAGGTAGCGGCGTTGGGTGTACCAGTCCCGGGCGTCGTCCCCGTCCCACGCGATGAGCCGGTCCCTGCCCTCGGCCTGGGTCCTGGGCGAGGGGGACATCAACTGATCCAGGACCTCGGCGCACCGCGCCCGCAGCGGCGTCGGCAGATGGGTCAGCGACGACGGCTCGATGGGCAGGTGCACCCGGGACGTCCCGCACGCCAGTTGGAGCAGCAGCTCGCCCAGGGCCCGCAGATCCTCCGACCGCTCCGCCGGACCCGAGCCGCGCCCCGGCTCGAACGGGCTGAGCTTGACCGCCCCGTCCGGTTGCAGCACCACCCGGGACGGGATGACGCCGCCATGCGTGAGCCCGGCCGCGTGCAGGGTCTTCAGGGCGCTCGCGAGCTGCCCCGCCAGTGACACGAAGAGCGGCACGGGCAGCCGGTACCCGTACGGGGCCGCCAGACCGCCCAGGGCCAGACCCTCCACGAACTCCATGACGAGATACGGCATGTCGTCCTCGATGCCATGGCCGTGGACCGCCACGAGATGGTTGTGCCGCACCTTCCGCAGCAGCAGGGCGTCCCGTTCGAACGCCGCGCCCCGCGCCGGGTCGGTGACCCTCGCGTACGTCCGCAGGGCCATCGTCCGCTTCAGCCTGGATCCCGTCACCTGCCACACCGGCCCGGTCGCCGTCAGCCGCCGCACCGCCCGGAAGCGCCGCGCCAGCCCCTCCGGCCAGTCCGGTCCCGGCCCCTCAGGCCCTCCCGGCCCTCCCGCCCCACCTCCCAGCCGCCGTACGCTCCCCGGGCTCACCGTGGCGAACGCCTCGCCGTCCGGTGCCGGGGCCGTGCCGTCCGCCGCCGGGGCCGTCGCCGCGAACTCGCCCGGCGCGCGGCCCGCCCGGCTGTCGATCAGACCGCCGACCCGTGCCAGCAGTTCCGTCGTCCGGCCCCGGTCGCTGCGCGGCAGCCCGCGCAGCAGCAGTGCGCGGACGCCGGGCCGGAAGGCGTACGTGCCGGGCGGGCCCGCGACCGCGGTGAGCATGCCGCTCAGGACGACCTCGGCCAGATGCTGCGGGCGCGGATCCGGCTCCACCGCCGCCTGCACCAGCCGCATCACCGGCAATGCGGGCCGCCCCACCGCCACATGCCCCGCCAGCCGGAACGCCTCCGGCGACGCGGTCGAACGGAACCGCCGGACCAGTTCCTCGGGGGTCAGCCGGGTCAGATCCGTACGGTCGCCGTCCCCGTCCGGCGGCGCCGGGCCCAGTGATGCCACCGCCGCCGGGAACCCGGTGCCGCCCGGCGCGGCGACCAGCGCCGCCCAGTTCGCCAGCCAGCCCGCGTCCGGCTCCAGCACCGGCAGCGGGAGCACCCCGGCGCCGGGCCCGGCCTCCGGAGGGTCGTACGGGGTGAACGTCAGGGACGCGGCCGGGGCCGCCGGGTGCGGGGCGCTCAGCCGGCCCGGGACGGCGGGCAGGGCCGTGTCCCGCCACAGATGCTCCGGCAGCGGCTGGAGCACGGCGAGCGGCATCCGCCGGGCCCAGCGGCGCAGCGTCCGGTACCAGCGGTCGCCCGCCGGGCCCCGGCGCCACTGCGGGCCCATGCAGTCACTGATCACCAGCGTCACGGTCCGGCCGTCGGCGGGCGCGTGCGCGGCCTGTCCGCGCACCGAGCCGTCGGGGCCCGCGGCGTGCAGGGTGACCGTGCGGAACACCCCCGACTGGGCCAGCGCCCGGTGCAGTTCACGGACCAGGGGGCGCCACAGCGGCATGGTGGGGCCGGTGTCGTGCACCAGATGCAGCCGCAGCCAGCGCTCCCGCGCGGGGCGCAGCACCGGTAGCCACCAGCGCGGATCCGCGTCCAGCCGGGCGATCCGGTCGGCGGTGGCCCGCTCGTCCAGCTCCCGGCCCACCGGGGCGTCCGCCCGCCGCTTCAGTGGCCGCAGCGCCCGTTGCAGCGCCAGCGGGTGGCGCAGCATGGGCGGCGCCGGGGCGAGCAGGGAGACATGCCGGGGCCCCGAGGCGGAGGGTCCCGGCCCGGGATCCCCGGCGGGGCCGGGGAGGTGGAGGGGGACGCGGGGGTCGGCTCCGTGCCGTTCCGGCGGGGGAGGGGGAGAGGGGGCCGGGGACACCTCCGGTTGCCGCTCCGGCACGGGCGGCCGGTCGGGCGTGGCGTTGTCGTCGCCAGGGGCCGGGACCGGGGTCGGAGTCGGCGTCGGGGACTGGGTCGAGGGCGGTTCCATCCGCCCCGCCAGCCACAGCAGTTCGGCCAGTTCGCGCGGGGCCGGGCGGTCGCCGGAACCCGCCTCGGCCAGGGCGTCGGCCAGCCGGGCGAGGAGGGCGGCGGCGGCCCCTTCGGTACCGCCCGGCCGGTCAGCAGGCATCAGCAGGAGCCGTCGGAAGGCATCAGAAGGCATCAGTCCCCGGGTTCTGCCCCAGATAGGGCATCAGCCGCTCCGCCAGTTCGTCCAGCGACCCGGCGTCCAGCTCGGAGGCCCCGGCCAGATAGATGGCGTTCAGCAACTGGTCCGTGGCCAGCTCCCCGCCGCCCACCCGGGACAGGAACCGTTCGATCAGCCGCCGCGCGTACGCGTCGGGCTCGCCCAGGTGGGCGCGGACGATCCCGGCGAGATGCTCGTCGTCGGGCTGGCGCAGCCGCAGGGTGACACAGCGGCGCAGGAACGCGGGCGGGAACTCCCGCTCCCCGTTGCTGGTCAGCACCACGAACGGGAACGCCAGACAGCGCACCCGGCCCCGTTCCACCGGGACCCGGGCGTCGGTGCCGTCGGCCAGCACCTCGGCCGTCGGGGTCCGCCGGGCGGCCCGCACCAGCTCCGGGATCTCGTACTGCCCCTCCTCCAGCACATTCAGCAGATCGTTCGGCAGATCGAGGTCGCTCTTGTCGATCTCGTCGATCAGCAGCGCGCGCGGGCGGACGTGCGGCAGCAGGGCGGTGCCGAGCGGGCCCAGCCGGAGATGGTTCTCCACGCCCTCGCTCTCGCCCTCGCCGTCGTCGGGCCGGGTGCTGCGGGCCGCGTACAGCCGGGACAGCGGGTCGTACTGGTACAGCCCGTCGTGCAGGGCGCTGCGGCTGGTGATGTTCCAGCGCAGCACCGGGCCGAGCCGCAGCTCCCGGGCGACCGCGTAGGCCAGCGAGGACTTGCCGGTGCCGGGCGGGCCGGTGACCAGCAGCGGGCGGCGCAGATACAGGGCGGCGTTGACCAGTTGCACGGTCTCGGCGGTGGCCCGGTAGGTCTCGGCGCGATGGGTGCGGTCGGGGGAACCGGCCGAGGAGTCGTCGGACGCGCCGGGCGGATCGAGCGGCGGACCGCCGTCGAAGGCACGCCAGGGCGGGGGGTCGGGCAGGCTGTCGATGCCGTCGTGCGGCTCGCCGGTGCCGGTGTAGACGGGCCACAGGGGCATGGATCGCGCGTCCCTTTCTTTCGTTTTCCTTCGTTTTCCTTCGTTTCCTCGGTGCCGGTCATCGGTTCAGGCCACCGGGGAGTGGTCGCAGGCGGTCGGTTCCGGGAAGCGGCGCGGGTCGTCCCACATCAGCTGGACGTCGTACGCCCAGTGCTGGTCCGGTTCGTCGGCCGCGGCGGCCGTCTCGCGCAGGTCCAGGAGGTGCCGGGGGAGCTGCGCGGGCGGGACGCCGGTGACGGACTCGGCGACCCGGTCCAGGAAGGCGGTGCCCGCGCAGTCGCCGGGGTGCCCGAGGCCGGGACAGCCCGCGCGCGGCCACAGCAGCACCGGTACGGGGGCCAGCAGCCCCACCTCGAAGTGCGCTCCCGCGGCGCCGGGCGCGGTGGCGTACGCCGCCATCACGACCTCCGGGCCGCGCAGCCGATGACGCAGTCTGGGCGGGTGCTCGGAGGTGTCGCAGGCCACCCGGTGCGGGGCGGTGCCGCCCTCCGCGTCCAGCTTCTGCCACTTCTTGGCGAGCTGGTGGCGATGGCCGCCGCTGCGGTGCCGGGAGCGGTCGGCGACCACCAGGGGGTAGGCGCAGCCCAGCGGGGTGGAGTCGTCGGCGCCGCGCGCCCAGCGGGCCACCGGTTCGTTCAGCAGATCGCGCGGCAGGACGAAGGTGAGCAACTCGTCCGCGCCGGGGGAGAGTTGGGTGAACGCCTCGTCGATCCGCTCCTGGACATAGGCCCGCACCCCGCCGCGCGGCAGCCGGCGCGCGCCGACCGGGCGGCGGTGGCCGTCGCGGTAGGCGAAGACCTCGACGGTGACCTGATCGGCACCGGCGCCGCTGTGCTCGATCTCGACGACGATCGGCGACCAGTCGGCGGGCGACCAGTCGGTGGGCGGCGGGGAGGCCGGGGGCGGGGGCTCCGAGGGTTCCGCGGGCGGTCGTGGGGCGAGCAGTCGTTCCAGCAGGTCCGCCAGTCTCGGTACCGCCTCCGCGTCCGCCACCTCCCACTGCACATACGCCGCCACCCGCTCCAGCGACCCGAAGCCGCCCTCCGGCAGCGGTGGCCCGAACTCGCCCACGGCGTCCACGTACACCTGGTCCGGCCGGTACGGCAGCCCCGCCCGCTCGGCCCGGCGGACCAGCCCGTACAGCCGGTGGCGGAGTTCGCGGCAGTGGCCGTCGGTGGGGACGAGTTCGCCGAGGCCGCCCCAGTGGCGGGCCATCACCTCGGTCGGCAGCATCCGGCCCACCCGGGTGTCCGGGCCGCCCGCGACCGCCGTGACCATCCCGACGACCCTGCCGTCCGCCAGGGTGGCCGCCGCCCCGCTGAACCCGCCCGCCAGCGGCTGCCCGTGCCCGGTCAGCGCCTCCAATTGCACCCACTCGCCGGAGATCAGCGGGCCGGGCAGCGCCCGGTAGGAGGCGACCATGCCCTCGTCGTAGCCCCGGGGGAAGCCGTACGCCACCAGCTCCGCGCCCCGCCCCTCGGCGCCGGGCGGCGCGAACGCGGCCGGGGTCACCGGCACCGCGCGCTCCAGCTCCAGTACGGCGAGGTCGCCCGGGTCGGTGGCGCCGCCCCGCCAGCCGCCGTGCACGGCGACGGACGCGGTGAGGGCGCCGAGGTCGGCGCGGCCGGGGAACCGGACGGTGACCTCCGCCGTCTCGCTGAACCGGACGACATGGGCGCAGGTCAGCACCCGGCGCGCGGAGATCAGAAAACCGGCGCCGACTTCCCTGCCGCAGTCGATCCTGGCGTGCCAGGCGTCCGTCCTCATGGCGCCACCGGCCTCAGCGGGCCGTCGCCGGGTCGGTGTCGCGGGCGTCGGGGGTGAGGGGGCCCGGTGTCCAGGTCAGTTTGACGATGAGGTGGCCCTCGGCGGCGCCCTTGGCGATGACCGCCCCGGTCTCCGCGCTGAGCTTCACCCCGAACTCCAGCTCCACGGCGTCCGGCTGGAGGGTGCCGTCGCGGAACACCCGCAGCGCGGACTCGGCGGCGGCGCGCACGCCGGTGAGTGCGCTCTCGAACGTGCGGGCGGCCTGTGCGGGGGAGTCGCCCCGGGAGATCAGCCGGGCGCCCGGGTCGTCCGGATCGCCCTCCACCACGATCAGCGCGCCGTCCTCGGTCTTGAACTCCACGAGACTGTCCATACGCCGTCCGCTCCCCGTGCCCCTGTTGTGCCGCTCCGACGCACTCCATTCTGGCGGAGGTCACTTGCCGCTGTCCCGCCGAACACCCCCCGGGCGTGCGGGACATGCGGCGGCGCCGCCACCCTGGGACGGGGGGACGGCGCCGCGCGGCCTTCGTTGCGTGACTCTTCGAACCGTCAGACCAGCCAGCCGACGAAGTGGAGGAGACCGGCGAGGATGTCGGTGAGAAGGTTCATGATCGTGCGTTCTCCTTGCGATGACGCATTGCTGCGCATGAGTGTGGGACCTGCGCTCAACTGCGGTATGCATCCCGCCGCTTGCGCACCGTAAGTATCGTCAACCGCATGAGCCCCGGGCACCCTCAAGGGCGACGATCACCTGTTCCAGGGAACAACTGATCGCCTGTTCGGTCCACGGCCCCCTCCCGTACGATCCCCAGCTCGGCCAAGTCCTGTGGACGGATGCGGAGTTGGTCCGCCGTGGCCCGTACCTGCGCCGGTTCCCGCTTGAGGATCTGGGCGGCAAGCTCGGGCGCGATGACCGAGAAGTAGCTGTCGGGGGTGGCGTAGGTGTTGCCGGGCGCGGCGAGGGCCAGTGCCCCGCCCGAGCCGCCCTCGCCGATCACCAGCGTGGTGACCGGCGTCCGCGCGGCGGCCACCGCGCCGAACACCTCGGCGATGGCCGCGCCCGCCCCCTGCCGCTCCGCCGCCGCGTCATTGGCGGCGCCCGGGGTGTCCACCAGGGTCAGCACCGGGATGCCCAGCCAGCCGGCCAGCCGGATCAGCCGGGCGGCGGTGCGGTACCCGGCGGGCCGGGTCGCCGCCCCGGTCTGCGCCGCGTAGGCGACCGTACGGCCCTCATGGGTGCCGAACCCGCACAGCATGCCCTCGGGGTCGGTGCCGCCGCAGCGGTCGCCGCTGATCTCCGCGCGCTCGCTGAAGTAGGCGTCCAGATACTGGCGGGCACGGGGGCGACGCGGGTCCCGGGCGGCGACGACCGCGTCCCATCCGGTGACGGGGAGAGCGGTGGCGCCGAGCGGGGCGGGTGGTGGGGCGGGGGTGCGCTTGCGGGTCCCCTCGGTCTCCTGCATGGCCTGCCCGGCGTCCTGCCCGGCCTGTCCGGCGTGCCGCCCGGTGCTCGCGGCGTCCCGCCTGGTCTGCCCGGTCTCGTGCCCGGCGTCCCCGGTCTCCTGCCCGGTCTGCCCGGCGTGCCGCCCGGTGCTCGCGGCGTCCCGCCCAGCCTCCCCGGTCTCCCGCCCGGCGTCCCCGGCGTCCTGACCGTCCCGCCCGGCCTGCCCGGCGTCCTGCCCGGTCTCCCCGGTCTCCCGCCCGGCGTCCCACCCGGCCCGCGGGGCGTCATACCCGGCGTCCCCGGCGTCCCCGGCGTCATACCCGGCCTCCCCAACCTCCCGCCCAGGACCCAGCAGCCGCAGCCAACGCCCCATCACCCCCCGCAGCTCCCCCGCCGGGATCACCGCGTCCGCTGCGCCTGCCGCTAGCTGGGCCTCGGCGGTGTATGCCGTCGGGTCGGTGTCCGGTGGGCGGACTCGGGAGCCGGCGAAGCCGACCTGCGCGCCGGGCAGTGCCAGGATCACATCGGCGCCCGCACCCAGCGTGGCCCAGCCGCCGCCCGTGGTCGGGTCGCGCAGGACGGCGATCTGCGCCAGCCCGGCCCGCCGGGTCAGCTCCGACTGCCGGGCCACCCGCTGGAGCTGGGTGAGCGCCACCATGCCCTCCTGCATCCGGCTGCCGCCCGTCGCGATCAGCGGCACGACCGGCAGCCGCCGCTCCCGGGCGTACGCGTACGCCGCCTCCAGCCGGTCGCCGGTGCGGGCGCCCAGTGAGCCGCCGAGGAAGCCGAACTCGAAGGCGATCAGCACCGCCCGGGTGCCCTCGACCCGGCCGGTGCCGCAGACCACGGACTCCGTCTCGCCGGTGCGGGCGGCGGCGCGGGCGCGGGCGGCGCCGTAGCCGTCCCAGGCGAGGGGGCCGTCGGGGGCGTACTCGCCGGTGGGGTGGGGGAGTTCGGTGAAATCGTCGGTGAGCAGGGCGAGGAAGGCGCGGGCGGAGAGCCGGTCAGCCATGGCGCAGGGCCCGCTTCATGATCTTCCCCATGTCGTTGCGGGGCAGGGCGTCGAGGTGGTGGACGACCCGGGGCCGTTTGTGCGGGGCGAGCCGCCGGGCCACATGGTCGGCCAGTTCCTGGTCCGGCGGCGGGTTCTGCGGGTCGGTCGGCACGATCCAGGCGACGATCCGCTCCCCGAGGTCGGGGTCCGGCTCCCCGGTGACGGCGGCCTCGCGCACCCCGGGGTGCTCCAGCAGGGCGTTCTCGATCTCCCCGGCGCCGATCTTGTAGCCGCCGCTCTTGATCAGGTCGGTGGCCTTGCGGCCGACGATCCGGACCGAGCCGTCGGGGTCGCGGACGGCCATGTCGCCGGTGCGGAACCAGCCGTCGGGGGTGAACGCGGCGGCGGTGGCCTCGGGCCGGTTGAGGTACGCGGTGAACAGATTCGCCCCGCGCACCTGGATCTCCCCGACGCTCTCCCCGTCGAGCACCGGGACCGGCGTCCCGTCGTCCTCCACCAGCCGCAGTTCCACCCCGGGCAGCGGGACGCCGACGGTCCCGGCGCGGACCGTCTCGGCGTCCACCCGGACACTGGTGTTCATCAGGGTCTCGGTCATGCCGTACCGCTCGACGACCCGGCGGCCGGTGGCGGCGGCGATGCGCTCATGGTTGTGGACGGGCAGCGCGGCCGACCCGGAGACCAGCAGCCGCGCCCCGGCCAGCCCCTTCACCAGCTCGGGTTCGCCCGGGAGGGCCTCGGCGATCCGGTGGTACATGGTCGGCACCCCGAACAGCATGGTCGCCCCGTCGTTCAGCTCCCGGGCCACGCCCACGGTGTCGAACCGCCCCAGATGCCGTACGGCCCCGCCCCGCCGCAGCGGCCCCAGCACCCCCAGCACCAGCCCGTGCACATGGAACAGCGGCAGCCCGTGCACCAGGACGTCGGCGTCCGTCCACCGCCAGGCGTCGGCCAGCGCGTCCAGGGTGGCGGTGACCGCCCGGCGGGGCAGCACGGCGCCCTTGGGCGGGCCGGTGGTGCCGGAGGTGTAGACGACGAGGGCGGGCGCGGCGGGGTCGGTGTCGTCGTCCGGGGCAGGGGCTTCGGCGCGGGCGTCGACGTCGATCCGCTCCAGCCCGGCGAGGGCGGTGGGGAGTTCGGTGCCGGGGGCGGCGAGTACGGCGTCCGGGGCGCTGTCGGTGAGGATGTGCGCGAGTTCCTTCTCTCCCGAGCGGGGGTTGAGCGGCACGGCGGCGGCACCGGCGCCGAGCACGCCGACGGTGGCGACGGCGGTCTCCAGCACGGGCACCGCCCACACGGCGACCCGCCGGGCCCCCCGCACCCGCCCGGCGACGGCACCGGCGGCCCCGGCCAGCTCCCCGTACGTGAGGGAACGCGCACCGAAGCGGAGGGCGGGCCGGGCGGGCGGGGCCTCGCGGAGGGCGGGGAAGAGGGCCGGGGCGTGGACCGGGGGGCGTGGGGACACGTGGGGTGCTCCTTGGGTCGGGGGCCGGGACGGCGGGGAGGGGCCGCCGGGTCGATCCTGCCGTAGGCGGGTGGGGGAGGGCTCCCGCCCGAGGTCATCGGGTGCGGGGCACCCCGTGGTACAGCTCGGCCGCGTGGCCGTGGTCCCGGGCGGCGAGGCTCGCCCCGATGCGTCGCAGCGGGTGACCGGCGGCGTGCTCACCGAGGGCGGCGCGCTCGACCCACCGGGCCTCACCGAGACGCCCGTTCGCGGTGACGACCGGCTCGGCGCCGCCCGGCAGGCGGACCGCGTACACGAAGTTGAGGCCCTCGTAGTGCTCGTTCTCCCTGGCGGGGACGGAGTCGAAGGCGAGGAGGTCGCCGGTGGTGGCCGTCAGACCCAGCCGCGCGGAGAGGATGCGGGGGAGCGCGTCGGACGGCGCCTCGCCGGGCGCGGCGGAGCCGCCGGGCAGGCTCCACGCGGAGTCGCCGGCGCGGTAGGGCTTGGTGACCAGGAGGATGCGGGTACCTCGCGTGATCACGGCGTGGACGCCCATCCGGCGCCGGGGCGGGGCGGTGAACCAGTCGGGGCCGTGGACGGGTGGGGGGTTCGTCATGGGTTGCTCCTGGTGGTGGTTGTCGTGCGGTGTGACGGCGGCGTGGACCGGTGTGTGCCGGGGAGGGCGAACCGGCACCAGGTCTGTGCTCCGTCGTGGGTGGTTCCCCAGGTCCCGCCGTGTTCCTGGGCGGTGGCATCGACGATCAGCAGGCCCCGGCCGCACTCGGCGTCCTCGTCCACCGACGTCCGGGGTTTCGCCGCACCGGACATGCCGTCGATGACGACTACGCAGAGGAAGCCGTCCCGGATGCCCAGGACGAGACGGATCTCCTGGGTACCGCTGTGCCGCAGCGCGTTCGTCAGGAGTTCGGACACGACGAGACCGGCCGGGGCGATCAGCTCCTCCAGCCTGGCGAGCCGCAGCCGCGCGGTTGCGATCCGCCGCAGGATGCCGACGCGATGCGCGTTGTGCGGGTGAGGCGGGCTCCCGGGCTCGCGTGGCAGGACCGCGATCCGCTCGTCCAGCAGGCTCCTGGTGCGGGGCAGGTCGAGCACCCATGCCTCGCCGTGGTCCTGGCCTGGTCGGGAAGTCTGTGCAGCGCTCGGTGACATGGGGGGCTCCGTCCGTTCTGTCGGGAGTGCACGCGGGTCGTTGCTCCGGTTCCCGTGGCTCAACAAGGCTGTCGTATGCGAGAGTTGCGATGCAAGTCGAACTGAAGATTTCACTCTGACTGGCATATTCGAGAGTCATGCGGACTGGACTTTGCAAGGTGAGCTGAGAGTGGCAGACTCCGGGCTGGAGCCGAGCGGTGACGGGCCGTCGGGACGACCAGGCGGACTCTCAAGGGAGTTCGATGGGCTCTCGACTGGCCGCACCGGACTCGGGGCAGAATCTGGTGGACTTGAAAACGGAGGCAATGTGGCCGCTCCGACAGGACCAACGGTCAGGCGCGTGCAGCTCGGGCTGGAGTTGGAACGCCTGCGGAAGAAGGCGGGCTTCACCAACCTCAGGGAAGCGGTGAGCGGCCTTGATATCTCCGACTCACAGCTCTACCGGGTCGAGAAGGGCACCTCGGCGTTCCGCCGGGCAGCGGATCTCGTCGCGCTGCTGGAGCGATACGGAGTCGTGGACCAGGAGGATGTCGACTTCCTCGTCGGCATCCACCGTGACGGCCTGAGCCGTGGATGGTGGTCGATGTACGCCCGGACGATGCCGTCCGGGATGGCGCAGTACATCGGCCTGGAGGACGGCGCCAAGTCGATGAAGACGTGGCAGCCTGATGTGGTCCCTGGTCTGCTCCAGACCGAGGGCTACGCGCGAGCGCTGTTCGCGGCAGGAAAGCCGGTCGAGGAGCGCACCACCGAGTTCATGGAACGCGGCGTCGCACTCCGTATGGAACGCCAGGCCATACTGACGCGGCCCAACCCCGTGGAGATCCGCACCATTTTCGATGAGGCGGTGCTCCGCAGGGTGATGGGCAGCCGCGAGGTCATGCGAGCCCAGATCCTGCATCTGGCCGACATGACCGCACTCGACAACGTGACCATCCAGGTTCTCCCGCTCGCGAGTCCCACCTATCGAGCGCCTTTCGATTTCACCCTGCTGGAGTTCGCCGCTCCCATCCCGACAACTGTCCAGATGGACACGTACGACGGTGCCTCCAACCTCAGCGACAAGGACTCTGAGGTGTGGATGTTCTCCCGCAGGTTCGACGCCTTGCGGGATGGTGCTCTCCCCGTCGCGGAGACGCCGAAGTTCCTGCATCAACTATCCCGAGAGATCTGAGACATGGCCCTCAACGCCCTGGACATCGCCCCTGACGGCGACTGGTCCGTTTCCTCCTACAGCGGCAACGGCAACAACTGCGTCAAGGTCGCCGCGCCCACCGCCGGTCGGCATTCGGTCGGTGTCTGTGACTCCAAGCGGGACAACGGCCCGGCGTTCACGGTCCGGCCCGAAGCGTGGCAGGCGTTCGTCGCCTTCATGTCGTAGGCCGACGCATCCATCGGGGCCCCGCACCCACCGCGCCCGGAGCCCGCTTCGACCATCGGAACCAGCCTGTCCGGAAAAGGGCTTCCCGGCGCCCGTTCTGTCGCCTCTCGATCCAGGGGCGTAGGCGGCCCGGTGACGGACAGCGCCCCGCGGACAACGAGGAGCCGTTGTCCGCGGGGCGCCGGGTGCGGTCGTCTAGGGACCCGCACTCACTTCCGGGCCTACGCCCACTTCCTCTCCAGCCACAGGTTGGCGGAGTTCCAGGACGGCCCGCCCGCGCAGTAGTAGTAGTACGTGTGGTACGGGAGCGTTCCCTGGCGTCTGCTGGCCTCCGCCCAGCACTTGTTCCACGCGTCTCCGCCGTCGTTCCCCCAGACGGTCTGGACGTAGTAGTTGGTGCTGGCCGCCGCGGCCGGAGCCGCGCTCACGGCCATGGTCCCGGCGACCATCAGGCCGGTCAGACCTGCGCCGACGAGTGCCTTCCCGAGCTTCATGCGCTGTCCTTTCGTGGGTGCCCGCCTGCCTCACGAGGGGCGACGGATCGTCAGCGGAAACGTAGGCTTCGCAGGGCCATGGCGAAATATGTGGCTGAAAACCTCAGTACGGAAGGGCAGTCGTCCTGCCCGAACGGGGTTCTCCGGCCGGTTTCGGCCACTCCTTCGGGCGCTCTGTGCCCGCACCTTGGAGCCGAAATGTCACGCGGCCGTTCAGCCGCGTTCAGCCGGTGAGGCCGAGAGGCGCGAGTACGCGGTCGTCATGGTCGATCTCCACCTCCAGCGGCGCCGGCGCCGGCGTCGAGAGCGCGAACAGCGAGCCGTCCGAGAGGACCGCGCCCCGTGTCCGCCCTCCCGTCGAGGTCTTGTGGAACGCGAAGAGCAGCTCGAAGTCATGTCCGAAGCAGAGGGATTCGAGGCGCGGCCACGTCGCCGTTGTTAGCCTGCCCGCAGTCCCGATGATCCGTCCCGGAGGAACCGTGAAGCCCCGCATCGCCCTCGTCACCAGCACCCCCGGCCCCGAGGTCCACGCCGATCCCGATCTGCCGGCGCTGCTGGCGGCGGTCCGGGCGGCGGGCGCCGACGCGGAGGCGGTGCGGTGGGACGACCCGGGCGCCGACTGGGCGTCCCACGACCTCGCGGTGATCCGCTCCACCTGGGACTACAGCTGGCGGGCCGGGGAGTTCCTCGCCTGGGCCGACCGCTGCGCCGCCCTCACCCGGCTGGCCAACCCGGCGCCGATCGTGCGCTGGAACGCCGACAAGCGCTATCTGGGCGACCTGGCGGCGGCGGGCGTCCCCACGGTCCGGACCGTCTACGCGGCCCCGGGTGAGCCGCCGGTGCTCCCGTCCGGCGAGGAGTACGTGGTCAAGCCCACCTCGGGCGCGGGCGCCCGCTTCGCCGCCCGCTACACCCCCGACGAGCACGACACCGCCGTACGGCAGGTGGAGCGGATGCACGCCGAGGGCTTCACCGCGATGATCCAGCCGTACGTCCGTGCCATCGACACCTCGGGCGAGCGGGCCCTCCAGTTCTTCGGGGGACGGCTGATCCACGCGATCCGCAAGGGCCCGGTCCTGTCCCCGGGCACCCCGTACGACGCCCGTAAGACGGCCCACCCGGGGGTCCGGCCCTGGCAGCCGACCCGCGCGGAGACCGCCGTCGCCGAACAGGCCCTCGCCGCCGTGCCCGGCGCCTCCGGGCTGCTCTACGCCCGGGTCGACCTGGTGGACGGCGAGGACGGCCGCCCGCAGCTGATGGAACTGGAACTGGTCGAACCCCATCTCTTCCTGGATCTGCATCCGGAGTCGGTGGGGAAGGTGGCGGGGGCGGTGGTGGAGGCGGCGGGGCGGGGTTAGGGGTGCCCGAACGGGCACCGCACCGCGTCGGCCGTCCCGGTCCGCCCCGTTATTGGTCGCTGCACAAGAATCGCGTTATTGTGCAGTGACCAAGAGAGCAGAAGGAGCGAGCCCGTGACCCTCGATGCCGAATTCCGCCCCGTCTACGAGGTGCTGCCCGAACTCGACGCGTTCGCCGACATCCCCGCCTCCCGCGCGGCCCTCGCGCCCGCCAGCGGGGACGGGAAGCCGGATGACCGCGTGCAGGTCGAGGACCGGACCGTCACGGCCGCCGGGGTCACCGTGACCGTGCGGATCTACACCCCGCTGGCCCCCGCCGAGGGCCCGCGTCCCGTGGCGCTCTGGTTCCACGGCGGCGGGTTCGCCCTCGGGGGGCCCAACGCCGAGGACGGGACCTGCCGCAGGCTCAGCGCCGACCTCGGTATCACCGTCGTCGCGCCCGACTACCGGCTCGCCCCCGAGAACCCCTACCCGGCCGGGTTCGACGACTGCTACGCCGCGCTGGTCTGGGTCGCCGAGCAGGCCGCGAGCCTCAAGGTCGACCCGGCGCGGATCGCGCTCGGCGGGCACTCCGCCGGAGCCGCCCTCGCCGCCGGGGTCGCCCTCGCCGCCCGCGACCGCTCCGGCCCCGCGCTCGCCTTCCTCTACCTCGGCTACCCGGTGCTGGACGACCGGCTGGAGACCGACTCCGCCCGCACGGTCACCGACCCGAAGCTCTACAACCGCAAGGGCGCCGAGGACGGCTGGCGGCTCTACCTCCAGGACACCGACCCCGCCACCGGGTACGCCGTCCCGGCCCGCGCCACCGAACTGCGCGGACTGCCGCCGACCTACCTCCTCGTCAACGGCGTCGACCCGGTCCGCGACGAGGCGCTCGCCTTCGCCTCCCGGCTCAGCACCGCCGGGAACCTGGTCGAGCTGCATCTCGTGCCCGGCGTCCCGCACATGTTCGATGTCTTCGCCCCGACGATCCGGGCCACCCGGCGGGCCGTCGACGCCTGGACCAGCGCCCTCGCCCACGGTCTCGGGGTGGAGTGACCCGGCGCGGACCGCGGCTCAGCTCGTCACCGTGGTCCGTTGCAGCAGGCCCCAGGTGAACTCCGCGACCACCTCCCGCCGTACCCCCGCCCCGTCCGGTGCCGTGAAGGACAGGCCCCAGCGGGTGGGGGCGGTGCCCTGGAGGGGGCGGGCCGGGGCGAAGGCGCGGGCGGCCTCGTCCACCGTGCAGGACCAGGGCGTGAGGTCGGCCAGGGTCCGCAGCGGCGGGGCGGGGGCGTCGGGGGCGCGGACCAGCCACTCGTTCCAGACCGCCCGGTCCGGGCCCACCAGCACCTCGAACCGCAGATCCGGCCAGAGCGGCAGCGGCCACTGCCAGGCCGCGCAGTCCAGATCGCCGATCCGGCGGGCGGTCACCGACTCCGGGGTGCCGAGGACCGAGCGGTAGCGGCTCGCCGCCGGGCGCGAGCGCGGCGAACGGACCATCGCCTGCCAGCGCTTGTTCGCCTCCCGCATCCCGGCGGGCGGGACGCCCAGCGCCCGCCGGGCGTCCTCCACCAGGTCCGGGTTGTGGTCCGCCATGCGCCGCAGCAGCACCAGGGCGAGATCGAGCGGGGTGAAACGGCTGTCAGCGCCGGGTGTGGAATCCGAGGACATACAGTCCATCGTGGCGCACCCGGTCGCCCCGTCCGCTCTCCGGCCGCCGGTCCTTGGGGAGAAACAGCACCGAGTTCACATAGCGGCGCCGCCGGGGCGGCAGCACCCGCCGGACCAGCCCCACCGACGCCAGATGCCCGGTACCGGCCTGATGGGACTCCAGCGGGAACCCGGAAAGCGGCACCCAGCGCTCCCCGGGCAGCACCCAGCCCTCGTAGCCCAGCATCCGCAGATACGCCACCACCGGCCCCACCGGCTGGATCCGGGACTCCAGTTCCACCAGAAGCGCCGGACGGTCCCGGGTGAGCAGCCCCGTCGCGCCGCGCAGCACGGCCAGTTCGCTGCCGTCGACGTCGATCTTCATGAACCCGACGTCCCGCAGCCCCAGACCGTCCAGCGCCACACAGCGCACCGGCACCGCGTGCCCGTGCACCTCCCGCCGGACCAGCGAGGACAGCCCGCGCGCCCCGCTGTCCCCGGCGGGCAGCCACAGCCGGGCCGTACCGGGGTGGTCCGCGGCGGCGGCCTGGATCACCCGGACATTGGGCGGGGCGGTCGCGGTCAGCAGCCGGGCCAGCCTCGGCACCGGCTCCACGGTCACCACCCGCCGGGCCCGCGCGCTCAGCCGCCAGGTCCAGGGCCCGTACCAGCCGCCGACATCCACCGCCGTACCGCAGCCGTCCGGGCACAGCTCGGCCAGCCGGGTCAGCTCCGGTTCGAACCGGGGGTAGACGGCACGGGCGGTCGCCGCCACCAGCCGCTCGGGCAGGAGAGCGGCCACCCGGGAGGCCACCGTCGGCGACCCGGGGTCACCGCCGCCCGCCGCCGCCGTCATGGAGTCATCCGCTTCAGCAGGTCCGCGTGCTCGTCCTCGGGGATCTGCTCCCCGGAGGACGGCAGCAGATGCGGGACGCCGTCCACGATCGGATAGCGGCGGCGCAGCCGGGGGTTGTAGAGGGCCCCGTCCTCGTCGCCGGTCTCCCCGGTGGGTGGCAGCAGGTGCAGCGGCTCCTTGTCCAGCGGGCAGGCGAGGATCCTCAGCAGGGGGTCGTCCGGCTTCATGGCGGGGTCAGCTCCTTGGCGCCGATGGGAGAGGGGGGTGCGGTGTCGTGTCTGGGCATGGCCAGCAGCACGGTGACCGCCAGCGCGGTCCCGGCGATCCGCAGCCCCAGCCGCAGCGGATCCGAGGGCAGCGCCTCACCGAACGACAGCGTGCCCAGCACCGCCGTGAACAGACAGGTCACCGTCGTGCACACCGGCACGATCAGCGAGGCCCGGCACCGCTGGAGCGCCGCCTGCGACAGCACCAGCCCGAACGCGCCGGTGAAGAGGAGAAGATAGGGGTAGGGGGAGCGCAGTACGGCGGTCAGGGCGCCGCCGAGGCCGCCGTCGGTCGTCAGCCGGCCGGAGACGCCCTTGATGGCCAGCGAGCTGACCCCGTACAGCAGCCCGACCGCCACCCCGTACTCCACGCCGGTGGTGGGCAGCCGGTGCCGGTGGCGGGCGCCGCGCTCGGCCGACCGGTACAGCCACACCCCGGCCGCCAGCGTCGGCAGGCACACCAGCAGCACCAGCGGATAGGGGGCGCCCTCGCCGACCGTGTCGGCGCCCTCGTCCAGCGACAGCACCACCATCAGCAGCGCCAGCAGGATCGCCGCCAGCGCGTACCGCTCCCGCCCGCTGGTCTCCTCGCCCAGCAGCCGCGACGACAGCAGCACCAGCAGCACCAGCCCCGACACGAACAACCCCTGCGCGGCGGCGATCGGCAGCGTCCGGTACACCAGCAACTGGGCCCCGAAACCCGCCGCCAGCGCCAGCGACCCCGCGATCCACAGCGGACTGCCCAGCACCAGCCGCAGCAGCCGCGCCGGGCGCCGCACACTCACCTCGGGCAGCGACCCCAGCGCCCGCTTCTCCAGCACGAAACCGGTGCTGTAGAGCACATTCGCCAGCAGCGCCGCGCCCACTCCCCACCACACCGCCCGGCCCCCTACGTCCGCCGGGCGTGCAGCAGCAGGATCGACGCCAGCGCCGGACGCGCGCACGCCAGCCGGTCCAGCGGACGCAGCGCCCGGGGCACCCCGTGGAAGGGCGCCCCCGACAGCCGGACCACCTCGAAGCCCGACGCGGCCACGAAGGCGCGCAGCGCGCGGGCCGTGTACAGCCGCAGATGGCCCACCACCTCCGAGCCGGGGCGCCCGTGGATCGCGCGGAGGCTCACCTCGGAGAACACCGGCTGCACCCCGGCCAGCAGCAGCCCCCGGTTGTACCAGGCGGCCAGATTCGGGGTGGACAGCATCAGATGGCCGCCGGGCCGCAGCACCCGCCGGATCTCGTCCAGCGCCGCGTCCGGGTCGACCAGATGCTCGATCACCTCGCTGAACAGCACCGCGTCCGCGCAGCCGGTGCGCAACGGCAGCCCGCCGCCGGTGAGTTCCCCCCGGACCACGGACGGCAGCCGGGTGCGGGCGCGGGCCAGGGCGTCCTGCGACCAGTCGACCCCGACGATCCGGTGGCCGCGCAGCAGCGGGGCGGCGGTCGCGGCGGAGGTGCCGTCGCCGCAGCCGATGTCGAGGACGGTCGCGCCCGGCGTCCCGGCCAGCGCCGCCGCCAGCACCCGCGCCTGCCGCAGCGCGCGGGGCGTGCCGGAGGCCACGGGGACGGCCGGGTTCTCGTAGAAGTCCCGCAGACCGGGCGGCGGGGCGACGGACGGGGGTGACGGGGGTGCGGTCATGGGGCGGTGGCCTCCGTCGTGTGGAGGTGCTGTGCGAACAGGTCGAGGAGGCGGGCGCCGTCGTCCGGGCCGAGCAGGGTCCGGGACCAGCGCAGCGCCAGATGCAGCCGGCCCCCGGTGGACGCCGTGGTGACGGTCAGTCCGCGCGGCAGCCGCGCCGGGGCCGAGAACCACACCGCCCGCGCCCGGCCCGCCTCCCCGCCGAAGTCCAGCGGGTACGGGATCCGGCCGATGTTGCTGAGCAGGGTGGTGGACGTCCAGGGCGCGGCGGCCCTGCGCAGCGCCCGGGTCACACCGCCCCGCCAGACGACCGGCACGACCGGCGCCGTCAGCAGGGCGGCACCATGGCCGAGCTGGGGGCGCTGGACTGCCTTGAGGGCGCGGGTGCGCAGGGCGGTGCGGTGGAGCAGGGCGGGGGTGTCGCCGGTGCCGAGTTCGTCCGGGGTGAAGGAGACCTCGACCAGTCGGGTGCCGTTGCCGATGGGCATGGTGAGGTCCCGGGGGCGGTCGTCCACGGGCATGGTGATGCGCAGGGGGCGGGGCGGGACGCCGTGGTCGCGGTTCCAGTGGGCGAGGGTGCGGGCGGTGGCCACCATCAGCTGGTCGTTGACGGTGTAGGGGGCGCCCTCGGGACGGTGGGGGAGGGCGAGTTCGGTGAGGGTGAGGTCGTTGCCGGGGACGGTGGTGGCGGGGGTGCCGGGGGCGACCCGGGCGGGGCGGGACCAGGTGCCGGGGGCGCCGGGGGCGGACCGCGGGGGCTGCCCGGGGCGGACGGGGGGAGCGGCGGGGGAGTTGTCCGTGCCGCCGTACAGCTCCGCCGCGGTGGCGAGGATCCGCAGACAGGCGGGGCCGTCCAGGGCGGTGTGGTTGACGGTGAGGACGAGGGCGGTGCCGTCGGCCGCGCGGTCCACCGCCTCCAGCCGGACCGGCGGGGACGCGGTCAGGGGCGGGGTCTCGTCCAGGGACCGCCGCCGGGCCGTGGCCAACGCCCGGCCGTCCGGCCCCGAGAAGCGCACCGCCTCGACGTCCGGTTCCGCCGTCAGCTCCCAGGTGTACCGGCGCCGGTACCAGGGCCCCGCCGCCTCCCGCATCAGGATGCGGGGATGGCGCCCCAGGGCCTCGGTGAACGCCTTCCGCAGCCGGGGCGGGTCGACCGGGCCGGGGAGATGGACCTCGATGTGGACGGTCTCCGGCTCCGCCTGCTGATGGCAGTGCCGGGAGACCTCGTCCACGACGGGGAAGGGGATCGTGGTCGTCGTCATCGTCACGGACGGCCCTCCGCGCCCGGACCCGGAGCGGTCATCGGACCCGGAGTGCTCACCGGACCCGGAGCGGTCCCAGGACCCGTGGCCGGAGCGGTCCCAGGACCCGTGACCGGAGCGGACCCCGGAGGCGTCACCGGCAGCGGCGCTGTAGGAGCATCGTCCCCCGCACCCGCACCCGCCCCCGTCCGCGCCCGCCGCCGCCCCCGCCGCTCCCCCACGCTCACCAGCGCCGCGAACAGCCCGATCAGGGCGAGGAGCTGGGCCACCGGTCCGAACGCGCCGTCCGCGTCGCCCACCGGCCGTCCGGCGCCGGTCGCGGCCACGATCCCGGCCAGCGCGAGCGAGCCGAAGGCGATCGGCACCAGCAGGGCGTGCCGCCACCGGGCCAGCACCGCCAGCGCCGGGACCAGCAGCGCGAACCAGCCCGCGATGACCACGCCGACCAGCGTCAGCGCCACCGTGCCGAGCCAGGGGCCGGGCAGCGGCGGGACCGGCTGGGCCGCGTCCGGGTTGGGCTCGCGGCGCCGCCACAGCGCCAGCCCGATCAGCGCGGCCAGCCCCGCCCCGCTGCCGATCAGAGCGGCGTCGTAGGTGGTGGCCGGGCCGTAGGAGAGCTTCAGGGTGCCGCCCTCGCCGGCCGGGACCAGCCAGCCCTGCTGCCAGCCGTCGAGCCGGACCGGGGTCAGCTCCCGCCCGTTGAGGGTGGCGTTCCAGCCGTCGTTGAAGTTCTCGTACGTCGTCACATACGAGGCGTCGCCCGAACCGACGGTCAGTTCGCGCTGGTCGCCGAGCCAGTCCCGGACCTCCAGCGCGCGGTCGGTGGCGACCGGCGCGGCCACCGTGCCCCGGGTGAGGGTGACATCGGTGAGCAGCAGCGCGCCCGCGTCACCGGACTCCACCCGGTGCTCGCCCGCGGACAGTTCGAGCCGGTCCTCGTCGGTGCCGCAGAACGACAGCGCCAGCCGCCGCCGCTCGGTGAGGTCGGCGACCCGGCCCGAGACGGAGGTCTCGTACAGGGTGCCGGAGACGGCCACGTCGGGACCCGAACCGCAGGGCAGCTCGAAGGTGCGCTCGGGGCCGGGCTGCGGGGTGCGCAGCGCGTCCAGCGCCGGGATGTACGCCTCGGTCAGCCCGACCGGGAGCCGCAGATCCTCGTCCACCAGGGGGTTGTGGACGGTGATCGGGGCGGTCTCGGTGACGGTGATGTCGAGGCGGTCGGTGGTGATCGCGGGGAAGCGGACCCAGCCGTTCTCGTCCACGGCGGCGACCGTCGCGCCGTGCGGGGAGCTGATGCTGACCTCGGTGGGCCGGGTGGTGAGCCCGCCCGCCCCGGCCAGCACCAGTTCGTCGACGGCCTCCATGGCGCCCCACTCCAGCCGGACGGTCGGGTCGTCCCCGGCGATCCAGGCGGTGGTCAGATCGCCGTCGGTGAGATTGCGGGCGGACAGCCCGGTGCCGAGGCGGGCGGTGGACGCGGCGGTCGCGGTGATCCGGCGCGCCTGGTCGGGGGCGATCTCGTAGAGCAGCTTGTCGAGCTCCTCGCCCGGGACGGCGACCGCGCTCGCCTCGATGCCGTAGGTGCCCGGCGCGTCGGTGGTGAAGGAGCGGTGCAGGCCCGCCTCGGTGCCCGTCGGGGACATCCCGGCCGGGTCGGCGGTCCGGTGCAGCGAGATGACCTCATTGGCCGCCCCGTTGCCCTCCGCGTCCGCCGGGAGGTTCAGGATCCGGGTCACGGCGATGTCCGGCAGGGTGATCTCGGAGAAGCCCGCGCCCAGCAGTCCGGGCCTGCGCTCCACCGAGTCGAGGATCGTCAGCTTCATCCAGCCGGTCGCCCCCTCGGGCGCCTTCACCGACTGGACGGCCCCATTGGGCTGGAGATAGCTGGTCCGCTCGCCCCGCTCGGTCTCCACCCGCACCCGGGTCGGCGCCGAGCGCACACTCTCCTGCGGCAGCGGCGTCACCCGGAACGAGCCCGGCATGTCGTACTCCCCGGTGAACCCGATCCGCAGCCACTCGCCGTCCGGCGAGTCCGCCGCGCCCTCGGTCCACGCGGTGTCCGGGTTCCCGTCGAAGGCGTTCACCGGGTCGAACTGCGGCAGATGGAAGAACCAGCTCCCGTACGAGGACGCCGTCACCGACTCCGCCCCGCGCAGCTCGGCCACCGTCTGATGGTCGGTCCCGGTCAGCGGCAGGATCTGGTGCGGCGCGTCCCCGGCGTCCTGGAGCGCCTCGGGCGCGTTGCGCTCATCGCGGGTGTACGTGTACGAGGTGTGGGCGCTGACCAGGCCGAACCGGGTGTCCGCCCGCCGCATCCCGTCCCCGGTGAGCTGCAACGGCGGTGAGTCGAGCCCCGGATGACCGTCCCCGGTCAGCACACTCGCCCGGCCCCGCAGCTCGGCGGCCACCGGCAGCAGCGCCTCCGGCCCGCCCGACACCGTCGCGGTGTCCGCGGCCGGGGTGATGCCCGCCTGCCTGGGACGCGGCACCTCGGTGCCGGACGGCCGGTAGATCTCCACCGCCCGCTGCCGCCCGTACAGCCCCTCCACCTGGATCGGGGTGCCCTCGGCGATCCGCCCGGCGGTCACCACCGGCCCGTACCCGGCGACCCGCTCGTACCCGGACTGCTCCAGCGTCCGCTTCACGGTGGTGGTCGGCGTGTAGCCGACCTGATCGGGGTCGAGATCGTTGCGGACGACGACGTAGTGGACCCCGGCCCGGCTGAGGAAGTCGGCGAGGCCCGGCACCTCCACCCCGGTCTGGAGCGCCTGCTCCACCGCGTCCATCGCGCGCCGGTTGCCCGCCTGCCCGAACGGCACATAGTCGCGCTGGCCCCAGCGGGACTCGGCGACCACGTCCAGCGGCTGATCGACGGTCGAGCCCCAGGTGTAGACGCCGTGCGCGGTCGCCGGGACGACCAGCGCCCGCGCGTCCGGCGACAGCTTCTCCAGCTCCTTCGCCGTGGTCCGCCAGTACTCCGGGATCTCCTGGAACGACCCCGCGTTCAGGATCGACCCGTTGAGATACGGCCACACCAGCCCCGGCAGCACCAGCACCGCCGCGACCAGCGGCACGAACCGGCGCCCGCGCACCGCACGCGCCCCGCGCGGCTCGGCGGCCACCGCCACCAGATGCGCCAGACCCAGCGTCAGCGCCAGCGCCGGCCCCGTCTGGAACTTGTAGATGTTGCGGAACGGCGCCAGCCAGCCGTCCAGCCAGTCCTGCACGGTCCCGTGGAAGGGCGCCCCGAACGCGCCGCCGTACCCGGCGAGCAGCACCAGCGCGCACACCAGCACCGTCAGCACCAGCCAGCGCCGCTCCGGCAGATCCCGCCGCGCGAGCCCGGCGAGGCCCAGCCCGGCCGCCAGCGCCGAGCACACGATCACCAGCACCGCGGACACCACGGTCCACCCGGCTGGCAGCCACGCCTCACCGAAGTGCAGATACGCCACCCAGTTCCCGGCGCCGCGCAGCGCCTCGGTGGCCGCCATGGTGTCGGTCGTGGTCTGCGCGTTCTCGATGTACGGCAGGAAGTTCTCCCCGTACACCCCGAGCAGCAGCAGCGGGATCCACCACCAGGCCGTCGCCACGATCATGCCGGGCAGCCACCAGGCGATCAGCTTGCGCTGCCGGGGGCCCGGCGGCCGGGTCAGCAGATACAGCCCGACCGGCAGCAGCGAGGCCAGCGTCGAGGCCGCGTTCACCCCGCCCATGAACGGGATGACCAGCACCGACCGCAGCGCCGCGACCCGGGCGCTGTAGCGCTCGTCGGCCAGCGGCAGCAGCACCCACGGCAGAAACGCCCCGGGCAGCGCGGCGGCCGACGTCGACCCGATGACCACGGTGAACACCGGCCACAGCGCGTACGCCACCGCCCCGAGCAGCCGCGAGGTGCCGTTCCCGATCCCCAGCCGCTCGGCCAGCCTGAGCGCGCCCCAGAACGCCACGGCGACGATCAGCGACATCCACAGCCGCTCCGCCAGCCACACCGGCAGCTGCACGGCCCGCGCCAGCCCGTGGAACGGCAGCATCGGCCAGAGATAGCCGACGTACTGGTCCTGGATACCGCCGAACCCGGCCCGGTCATGCCACAACTGGCCCAGATCGGACAGGAACCGCACCGGGTCGACCGTCACCCCGAGCTTGGTGTCGAAGGTCTGCCGCCCCGGCTTCACCGCCAGGAACAGCACCAGTGCCACGGCCCAGAATCCGAGCAGCCAGCGCCGCGAGCGCGGGCCCTCGGGAGGGACCGCGTGGATCGCTGTGGTGGGCACGGCTGCCGGGGGAGGAGCCTGGACCGTGGTCGTCATGGTGGACACCGCCGGAGAATGAGAAGGAGATTCCAAGTGGCGAACTCACGGAGACCGGGGACCTTGACGATCCACTCCGTGAGGAAGGGCCAGTAGCGGGAGCGCGCCGCGACGACCGTGAGATCGTCCCGGGCGCGCACCTGCCGCAGGGTGGTACCGATGTGCACGGCGAACAGGTTCTCGCCGAGGGTGTGCTTGGCGGCTCTTCCGGTGCGCCGCCGGTACCGCGCGCGGGCCCGCTCGGCACCGAGGTAGTGCCAGGGCGCCCACTCGTGACCGCCCCAGGGGGACAGCCAGTTGGTGAACGACACATAGACGAGCCCGCCGGGCCGGGTCACCCGGGCCAGCTCGCTGAGAAACGTCTGCGGATCGGCGACATGCTCCAGCACGTTCGAGGTGAACGTGACATCCGCGACCCCGTCGCCGAGCGGCAGCAGATACCCATCGGCGACGACGGCCCCGGCCGGCGGCCGGTCCCCCAGCTCCCCGGCATCGGGCTCGAACAGAAACGCCTCCGCGCCCCGCCGCCGGAACTCCTCGGTGAAGTACCCGCTCCCCCCACCGACATCCACGACGACCTGCCCGTCGAGCCCCCCGTGATACCGCTCGACCTGATCCACGGCATCCCGAGCGAGCAACGAGTAACAGACCTCGGGCTCGACCTGCTCCCGCATGAACGCCCTGAAGAGGGCAACGGACCGGGAGAAGGAGGGATCCTTGAAACTGGCGTCGGCTGCAACATGCCTAAAGGGGCGCGGGTCCCTGACATTTGCGGCTCCGCCGCGTGGGCGCGACAAGCCACGACGCACCCGCACCCGGGCCCCACCGTCACCCCGCAGACGCATAGCCGCCCGTCCCCGCCCCGAACGCCTCACACGCCACAGCGCGAAACCGCCGAACAGTGCGTTCCCACCGAAACCCCGCCGCATGACCCAACGCCGTCTCCCCCATCGCCCCCCGCCGCGGAGCGGACAGCGCGAGAGAACACCACGCCGCCGCGAAAGAGGACTCCCCCCGCACCAGCACCCCCGTCTCCCCGTCCACGACGGAGTCACGAAGCCCCGGCACATCGAACGCGACCGTAGGCGTCCCCCGCGCCGCCGCCTCCGTCACCACCAGCCCCCACCCCTCCACCGCGGAGGGGTGCAGCAGCAGCCACGCCGCGCACAGCAGCCGGTGCTTCTCGGCCTCGGAGACATGCCCGGTGAAGGTGACATCCGGTCCGGCGAGCCGCTCCAGCCGCTCCCGTTCCGGCCCGTCGCCGACGATCAGCAGCCGCCCGCCGGTGACCGGGCGGACCCGCTCCCACAGCCGCAGCAGCAGATCGATCCGCTTGTACTCGACCAGCCGCCCGACGGCCACGAACAGCGGCTCCGGCGAGCGCCCGGTGACGGGGCCGGGTTCCTCGACGCCGTTGTGCACCACCCGGATCCGGTCCGGGGCCACCCCGAGCGCGCCCAGCGCCTGCGCGGTGGACGGGGAGACGGCGACCAGCAGACTCCGCTGCTGCCGCCGCCCGCTCAGCGCCCACTGCTCCAGCCGTCGGCCCAGCCGCGCGGCCGGGGCCAGGGGCCCGCCGAACCGCATGCCCCACAGTTCGCTGTGGACATGGTTGACCAGGCACATCGTCGGCCCGCGATGCCACAGCGGGGCCAGATAGGGCATGCCGTTGCACACCTCCACCAGCAGATCGGTCTCGCCGACCTGACGGGCGAAGACGGACCGGGCCCGCAGATAGTGGGCGTAGGCGCCGCCCGCCGACACGACCCGGTAGTCACGGAAGGCGGCGGGGCCGCCGCAGACCAGGGTCACCTGGTGGCCGAGGCGGGTCAGCCCGTCGGCCAGCCGGTCGACCAGCAGCTCGGAGCCGCCGGCGGCCGGATTGCCCAGGTCGCGATGGGCGAGGAAGGTGATGCGGCGCGGTACCGGCGGCAGCGCCGCGGGGTGCTGCGGCCGGGGGAGCGTGGCACGCAGCGAGGACGGCACGTGCTGGGGCATAGGAGCTCCAACTCGTCTCAGGGTGCGGAACTCGGTGGGGGAGACAGCGGGCGGCCGGAGGACACGGCCGGAAGTCGGGAACGGAAGACGGGACGGAAGACAGGGACGGAAGACAGGGACGGAAGACAGGGACGGGGGGACGCGATGGGAAAACGGAACGGAAGGCAGGGCCGGAGGACCGGGCCGGACGATTGCGGGACGCGCTTTCTGGGAGTGGCCTGTGGACGGATTGTGCGGGGGTGGGGTGGCACAGTTTTCGCTCACCCGATCCGTACGGCTACTCACCGGGATGACAATTTCGGGCCCTGAGGGAGCTGACGTCACGTCATTTCATGAGCGTCGGGAGGAACCGCCCCTTGACGGCACGTGCACACGCATCAACACTGACCCGACAGGCAGGGGTGGGACGACCTCATTCACCAGAGAGGCTGACCCTGCGATGTCCAGACTGACCGCCGCCGCACTCACCGTCGTGGCCGGAGCCGCGCTCGCCGTGGCCGCCGCGTTCGGCGTCGTCGCGCTGCTCGACGCCACGCCCGAGCAGCCGAACACCCCGCTGATCACCTATGAGCAGGCCGGTCAGGGGAGCTGAGCCGTGACCACCCACCCGGCCCCGGCCCTCTCCGCCCGCTCCGCCTGGCACGACGTGCCGCGCTTCCAGGTGCGCCGGTTCGCCTCGATCGCGCTGGCCGAGGCCCCCGGCCTGGCCGAGGAGATCATGCGGGAGATCCGCCGCGAGTACCCGCAGCTGCCCGTCGTCATGGACGAGAACGGCGAGCCCATGGCCCTGGTCGGCATCCGCCGGGCCATCGAGGTGTTCGTCCAGCACCTGGACCGCTCCGGTGGCCGCCCGACCGTACCGCCCGACGTCTTCCACGACTTCGGCCGCGGCGAGGGCTACGGCGGGCGCAGCCTGGACTCCCTCCAGGCCATCTACCGCATGGGCGTCCGCCTCGCCTGGCGCCGCTTCGCCGACATCGGCCAGCGCGTGGAGATCCCGCCCCCGGCGATGTACGAACTCGTCGACGCGGGCTACGAGTATCTGGACGGCCTGGTCGACCAGTCGGTACGCGGCTACGCCGAGGCCGCCGCCCGCCAGGCCGGGGAACGCCTGCGCCTTCAGCGGCGGCTCATGGAACTGCTCCTCGCCGAACGCCACCGGGGCGATCCCGCCGAGGCCCTCGGCGAGCGCGCCGCCCGGATCGGCTGGCCGCTGCCCCGCAAGGTCGCCGTCGGGGTGCTGCTGCGCCCGGCCCGCGAGGCGGTCGCCCCCGCCGTCCCGCAGGGCGTCCTGCTGGACATGGAGTACGAGCAGCCCCGCATGGTGGTGCCCGAGCCGACCGCCGCCGGCCGTTCCGAACTGCTGCAACGCGCGCTCGGCGGCTGGGCGGGCGCGATCGGACCGCCGGTGGCGCTGGCCGACGCGGCGAAGTCGCTGCGCTGGGCCGAGGCGGCGGTGAAGCTGATGGAACGGGGGCTGCTGCCGGCCGGGGAGATGCTGTTCTGCACCGAGCACACCGAGGCGCTGGTGCTGCTCCAGCCCGAGGAACTGATCGACGATCTCGCCGTGCGGTGTCTGGCACCGCTGGTGCACTGCGGGCCCACCCATGGGCGGCGGCTCGCGGAGACGCTGCTCGCGTGGCTGGAGACGCGGGGCGGGGCGCCGGAGGTGGCGGGGAAGCTGGGCGTGCATCCGCAGACGGTCCGGTATCGGTTGCGGCAGATTCGTGAGCTGTGGGGGGATGAGATCGACGATCCGGATCGTCGGTTCGAGTTGGAGCTGGTGCTTCGGGCTCAGCGGTTGCGCGGGCGGTTGGGGGAGGCGGGGTAGTCGGGCGGGTGCGGGTCGGTGGGGGCTGTTCGCGCAGTTCCTCCCCCAGAGGGGGTACCCCCAGCGCCCCTGAGGGTGTTGCGCCGCCGCCGTATGATCATCGGTGACCCGAGCCGCCCGGCCCGGTCATCGCCCCGGGGGACCCATGAGCACGCGCTACGACATCGCCGTCGCCTCCGAGGCCCTGCTCGGTGAGGGGGCCACCTGGGACGTGGACGCGGCACGGCTGATCTGGGTGGACATCCTCGGCTGCCGGGTGCACACCTACGACCCGGCGACCGGGCACCGCACCGTCCGCACCACCGGCCAGCACGTGGGCGCCGCCAAACCGCGCGCGGGCGGCGGACTGGTCCTCAGTCTCCGCGACGGCGTCGCCCTCCTCGACCCCGATGCCACCTTCACCTGGCTGCACCACGAACCCGTCCCGGGCCGCCGCGCCAACGACGCCGCCGTGGCCCCCGACGGCTCCCTGTGGGCGGGCACCATGTGCTACGACGAGACCCCGGGCGGCGCCACCCTCACCCGCCACACCCCCGACGGCACCGCCGAGGTCGTCCTCCCGGACGTCACGGTCGGCAACGGCATCGGCTGGAGCCCGGACGGCACGCTGCTGTACTACATCGACACCGCCACCCGCCGCGTCGATGTCTTCGACCACGAGGGGGCGGGGAGGCTGCGCGACAGGCGGACCCTCACCACCGTCGGCGACGGCCACCCGGACGGGCTGGCGGTCGATGCCGACGGCTGTGTCTGGGTGGCCCTCTGGGACGGCGGCGCGGTCCACCGCTACACGCCGGACGGGGTCCTGGACCGGGTTCTGGAACTCCCCGCGCCCCGCGTCACGTCCTGCGCCTTCGGCGGCCCTGGGCTGCGGGACCTCTACATCACCACCGCCCGTACCGGCCTAGCCCGCCCGACCCCGCTGTCCGGCTCGGTGCTGGTGGTGGAGGGGGCGGGACAGGGGCTGCCGCAGCCGGCGTTCGGCGGCTGAGCCGCCGTCAGGCGCCGACCCCGGTGCGGTCCAGTTCCCGCAGCACCGTGCGCTCCCGCGCGGTCAGCGGGGGGCCCGTCAGCGGGGGGAGGGGGGCGCCGAGGGCGGCGGCGAGGGCCGCGCCCGGGTGGAACAGCCGGTTCGGGCCCGCCGTCATGCTGGTGACCGCCATCAGGGCCGAGGCCGCCGGGTAGGAGCCGGTCGCGGCGGCGGTGAGCCGGCGCGAGTAGCGGGCGGCGACGCGGTCGGCGAGGGTGGGGCCGCCGCCGTCTGCGCCCGGGTACCAGACGTCCTGGCTGACGGCCATCGTCCAGGCCGAGTCGACCGTCCCGGCCACCCCCCGCTGCACCCTGCGGGCCAGCCCCGGTGCCGCCGGACCCCCCTGCCGCATCTCCTGGGCGAGCACCTGGGCGCCGAACGCGGCGACCGACATGCCCTGCCCGTACGCCGGGTTGAAGGTGGCGACCGCGTCGCCGAGCACCACGAACCCCTCCGGCCAGCGCCGGGCCCTCTCCAGCTGGCGCCGGACATTGCTGGTGCTGTGCCCGACCTGGATCGGGGTGAGCGGCTCGGCGCCCGAGATCAGCCGGCCGACGATCGGGTCGGGCAGCTCCAGGGTGTAGCGGAGGAAGCCCTCGGGGTCGGCGGGCGGTTCGCCGCCCCGGGTACCGGCCAGGCTCACCATCCAGCGGTCGCCCTCGATCGGCAGCACCATCGCACTGCGCCCGGGACGGCCCGCGTACGGGTCGGACTGCACCATCGTCAGCGGGAAGTCCCCGGCGCCGGGCGGGGTGCGGTAGATCCGGGTGGCGTTCACCAGACCGGCGTCCACGGTCCGCTCCGGGACACCGGAGATCCCGAACAGTTCCAGCCAGTGCAGCATCCGGGAGCCGCGTCCGCTCGCGTCGACCACGAAGTCCGCGGCGAGGTCGTCGCTCCCGCCGTCCGGCGTGGACAGCCGCACCCCGCGCACCCGGTCCGCGTCGCCGAGCAGGCCCTCCACCCGGGCGGTCCGGATCTCCACCGGGGCGGTGTCCAGGACGGCCTGGCGCACCGTCCAGTCCAGCAGCGCCCGGGTGCAGGTGATGATGTGCGGCCCGGAGTGCCGCCAGCGTCTGAGCCAGCCCTCCGGGGAGAGCACCACCATGCCTCTGCCCAGCGATATCTCATGGGCGCCCGCGGCCAGCAGATCCTTGCGCAGCCGCCCGCCGGGCACCAGTTCCTCCATCGCGGCGAGGCCCCCGGCCATCAGCAGATGGGCGTGGCGGCCCTGCGGCAGGCCCCGGCGGTGCTCCGGTCCCGGCGGCAGTTCGTCGCGCTCCAGGACCACCACCTCGTCCACCACGCCGGCCAGGGCCGCCGCGGCCAGCATGCCCGCCAGTCCGGCACCGATGACGACAGCTCTGCGCGACACGGGACGCGACACGGGACGCATGGGACTCCTCAAGGATCAGAAATCAGCCATGGTTGAGGCCATGGGAGGTCCTCACGGTACCCTCGCGCGCGAGCGCGGAGACCGGTGAGTACCGCATGGCGTGGGCGAGTTCGACCAGGCCGCTGCTGTCGGAGACCTCGGTGGCGTAGAGCCGGTACGTACTGGGCGGATCGAGCGGCTGCTCGCGGGCGGCGGCCCGGCGCGCGGCGTCGGTGACCATCGCCGCCTCGGCGGCCATCCGCGCCCCGTGCGGGGTGCGCCCGGTGCCGGTGGCGCTGTCCCGGGCGCGCTCGCGCACCAGGTCGTCGAAGTAGGGCGCGAGGGCCAGCAGGGCGTCATGGATGGCGACCTCGCGCCAGTGCAGCCGCTGGCGCGGCGACTGCCACCAGCCGCTCGGCGGCTTGGGCGCGGTGGACACGAACCCCACCCGCGACCACAGCGGACGCAGCCTGCGGTGGTCGCCCAGACAGCGCCAGTGGGCGCGCAGCGGCGGCAGCAGCCGGGGCAGGGTGTACCCGGCGGAGCTGATCAGCGCGGCCAGCGCCGCCATCGGCGGGGCGACCGCCGTCGACAGGAAGTCCAGGTCGGCGCCCGCCCAGCGGGCGGCGACCGCCGTGTACTTGGTCAGCTGGAAGCCCAGCAGATCCAGCACCGAACTCGCCACGATCAGCCGCAGCCCGGTGCGCAGCAGCCCGGTGACCTCCCGCTGCCACTTCCAGCACAGCACCGCCATCACCACCGTCGCCACCGTGTGCCCGGCCAGATAGAGCACGATCACCTCCCGCATGAACGGGGTGGTGGCGTAGTAGGTGTCGAGGTCGGCGAGGCGCTCGGTGCCGGTCTCGGCGAGCACGAACAGCACCACGATCGCCACGATCAGCGCCCCGTAGGCGGTGACACTGCGCCGGACCGTGCGCCGGACCCGCTCCCGGGGCCCGCCCCGCCAGTGGATCAGCAAAATCACCAGCGAGCAGGAGTACGCGGAGATCAGCCCGTAGGTCAGCGGCGCCCCGAAGTTGGGGACGCCGGTGATGTCGTTGACCACGGCCAGCGTCATCGGCGCCGAGCAGACGAACACCAGCGCGGCCAGCGCGATGGCCACCGACGTCGACACCGCCAGCGGGCCGCGCCGCCCGGTTCCCGCGCCCGGCCTGCGGTACAGCACCACGGCGGCCAGCGCCAGCAGCGCGGCGGCGACATACACCACGAGGCTCATCGACGACCGCCCCGGCCGCCGTGCGCCTGCCCGCTCCGGGCCCGGTCCGCCGCCCCGGGAGCACCGCCGCCGAGGCGGGCCGAGGCGACCAGCGGGGAGCCGGCCAGCGCCCGCGCGATGGGCAGCAGCGACGCCGGTGCGGGACCCTCGATGGGTGGCAGGGCCCCGGCCGGGGGCGGGTCCCCGAGGTGCTCGGCGCGGGCCGCCGCCGCTATCACGGCCGCCCACGCGGTCGCCTCGGCCCGCCGGGGATCGCCGCTCACCTCCAGCTCGGCGTCATGGACGCGGTCGTACAGCTCGCGGTCGAAGTAGGCGTCGAGATAGCCGAGCGCGTTGTGGATGCTGGTCTGGCGCCACATCAGCCGGGTGCCGGGTCCCGCCCAGCGGGGCCGGGCCAGCCGCAGCCGCCGCCGTCGGAGCACCCCGTCCAGCTCCCGCTCCAGCGGCGCGAGCCCCAGATACGTCCGCCAGGTGCCCAGCCAGCGGGCCAGCGCCGGACCGGCCAGCGGCACCAGCACACCGGCGCAGGTGGCGAGGGCGCCGAGCCCGGCCGCCGCCCGGGACACCTCGGTGTCCAGCGCCGACCAGTCGTAGCCGAACCAGCGGCCGGTCACCGCCGCCAGCTTGGCCACGCCGTACCCCGAGGAGCACAGGGTGCCCAGGCCCAGGATGACCAGTCCGGCGCGCAGCCAGCCGTGTACCTGCCGGGCCCAGCCCAGCGACGCCACGGTGGTGACGGCCGTCGCGAACAGATGCGCCACCAGGTACAGCACGATCATCGGCCCGATGAACGCCGTACGGGCGTAGTACGTGTCGAGGTCGGTGCGGCGCTCCACCGGGGCGTCGCCCAGCGCGAACAGCACCGCGATGCCGAGCGCCACCAGCGCGTACCCGACGACCCAGCGCCGGGAGACCCGGTGGGTGCGGGGCCCGCCCCGCCAGCACACCACCAGCACTTGCGAGGCCGCCCCGTACGCGGTGATGGTGGCGTACGTCATCGGCGCGGCGAGGTTGGGGATCCCGCTGAGGTCGTTGACGGTGCCGACCGTCGGGGGCGCCCCCAGCAGAAAGCTCAGGCCGCCCAGGAACAGCACCGCGCAGATCGCCCGCAGATAGGGGTCCTTGGGGTGGCGCAGCAGATCGGGCACCTTCACGGCGAGTCCGAGCCAGAGCAGGGCGCAGGACAGATAGTTGACCAGGCCGCTCATCTGCGGTTCCCGCGGTAGTTCAGGGCCGCCCCGATCCGTCCGGCGATCCCGCCGGGCCCGTCACCACCGCCGCCGGGGTCCGCTTCCCGTACCGCCTCCGTCTCGGTCTCCAGCAGGGTCCGCAGCCGCTGCCCCATCAGCATCCCGAACCGGTCGGCCTCCTGCTCGTCGGCCAGGGAGAAGTCGGTGCGCAGCGCGGCCGGGGCGTCACCGGACGCGGGGTGCGGCTCGCGGTGCATGTGCCACACCTCGTGGCAGAAGATCACGATCTGGTGCCAGACGGCGGCCCGCCGGTCGACCACGATGTCGTCGCGGGCGTCCCGGTTCAGCCACAGCCCGCTGGCGGTGTGCGGCGGGAACACCTCACGGTGCAGCACCACTTCCCGCCCCCGCCACCGGCCGACGGCGGCGACCAGAGCGGCGAACAGGGCCTCGGGGTCGTCCGGCACGGGGGCCGGCAGGGACGCGATGAGGGCGTCGGCGAGCCGGCGCATCTCCTTCTTGGTACGCACGTTTCTTCCCCGGGGTCGTCTGGTCGTTCGGCGTCGCGGTGGTGGTGGGGTCACTCATGGACGGGCACGCTCCGTACGGGAGGGGACGCGCACGCTCCGTACGGGGGCGGCGGTGCGCGAGCGTACCGCCGCGAGGAGGTCGGGGCGGCGCAGCGCCGTGGAGACGGCGGCGATCTCCTGGAGCAGCAGGGTGGTGTCCGGGTCGCCGTCACCGGGCGCGTCCGGCGCCGCACGGTGGCGGGCGACGGCGTCCTGCACGGCCAGCGCGCCGGCCGCGGCCCGCGCCCGCGCCGGGTCCAGGCCCAGACCGAGGGCGGCGTCGTGGGAGCGCCGCCACAGGTCCTCGTCGAGATGGGGGGCGAGGGGCAGCAGGGTGTCGCGGATGAAGGTCTCCCGGCGGATCAGCCGCAGCTCCGGCGACGAACGCCCGCTGACCGGCGCCCCCGAGCCGTGCGCCGAGCGCATCAGCAGATACAGCGGGCGCAGCCGGTGATGGGCCCGCCGCACCCGCCAGCGGCCGTGCAGATACTGGCCGGAGTGCGGCAGGATGAACCCGGCCGCGATCAGGATCGCCGACAGACAGGCCACCGGCGGGGCGACCTCGGTGCTCAGCCGGTCCAGATCGCCCCCGGCCCAGCGGGCGGCGACGGCGGTGAACTTGGCGGCGTCGAAGACCAGATTGAGCGCGTATCCGGCGCCCAGCGAGATCAGCCCCCAGCGCAGCCAGGCGTCCAGCCCCTCGGTCCGCACCCAGTCCCACACCAGCCGGGACGTGATGAGCACGGCGACACAGTGGGCGACCAGGTACAGCACGATCATCTGCCCCATGAACGGGGTGGTGGCGTAGTGGGTGTCCAGATCGTGCAGCCGTTCCTCGTCCGCGTCGGCGAGGGCGAACAGCACCCACAGGGCGGCGATCACCCCGGTGTACCCGCCGATCACCCACCGCCGCGCCCGGCGCGCGGCGCCGGACGGGCGCACGGTTCCCTCCCGCCAGGCGATGATCAGCAGCAGACAGGCCGCGCAGAACGCCATGAGCAGCGAATACACCCAGGGCGCGGCGATATTGGGCACGCCGGTGACCCGGTTGACCCAGGCGATGGTGGGGGGCGCGACGAACACGAACACCGCGCAGGCGAGCAGCAGCAGCCCGCCGACCGCCCGCAGCAGGGGTTCCTTCCACATCCGCACGATGGTCGGTGCCTTGATCGCCAGCGCGGCCAGCAGCACCAGCGTCGGAATCCAGCTGAAGGTGCCGTAGAACTCGCCGACGAAGGCTGCGGGATCCAGCGCGAGCGCGCCCGCGATGCTCATCGGACCCCCTTCTCACCGCCGTCCGGCAGCTTGTCCGAGGTTACGCGGCTGGAAGTGTCCGCGTCACGCGCCCGCTGCCCCCCGACCGGCCCATCGCCACCGGTACGGCCGGAAAACGCCGGTCCGCCGGAGCCCCCGCTCAGCGCTCGATCCTGACCCGCGCGGGCGGAAACGGAGCCGAGGAGTCCGTCCCGACGGCCCCGTGTCCCCCCGGCCGAACCGGTCCCGCGCACAAGCGAATTGAGAACCACCGGCGTCCCTGCCGAGGGCCCCCGCTCGCTCACCGACACCCCGCCCTCCCACCGCAGACAGTGGACCCGGCTCCGGTCCCGGAAGCCCCAACCGGAGATCCGGTCGGGGCCGTCGCCCGGTCGTCGGCGGTGAGCGCGGTGAGCGTCCCGACCGTGAACGGCGGGGTCACACCCCGCCGGTACGCCCCGTCGCCGTGCGGCAGGGTGACCCCGGGCTGCTTGCCGGGCGGCCCGCCGACACCGTACGCGTATCCCGTCACCCAGAAGTCGTCGTGCGCGACCGGCGGCGGATCGGAGACAACGGCCCGAATCCCACGCGGCGGATCGGAGACAACGGCCCGAATCCCACCCGGCGCGGGCAGCACGCTCCACCCGGCACCGGCCCGAGCGGCGACCTGAACGTCCCCCCCCCGCCGCGCCCTTCCTCCCCCAGGCCCAGGCGAGCGAGGGCCCGGCGGCGACATCGAGCAACCGGGCGGCGGCGCAGGAGGCGCCGGGCACGGCGGGGGACGGCTGATTCCGGCCAGTCGCTCGGCGGACCGCGCGGCACCCCACAATGGGCACATGAGGATCTCGGCAAGGGCGGACTACGCGGTGCGGGCGGTACTGGAGCTGGCCGTCAGGGCGGGCGGCGACCCGGTGAAGGCGGAGACGATCGCCGCCGTCCAGGACATCCCGCACAAGTTCCTGGAGGGCATCCTCGGCGATCTGCGGCGCGGCGGCATCGTGGAGAGCCGCCGGGGCGGGGGCGGCGGCTACCGCCTGGCCCGCGACGCGGCGAAGCTGACGGTGGCGGATGTGATCCGCACGGTCGACGGCCCCATCGTCTCGGTGCGCGGCGAACGCCCCACCACCCTCACCTACACCGGCTCCGCCGAACCCCTCCTCCCCCTCTGGATCGCCCTGCGCGCGAACGTCCGCAAGATCCTGGAGGGCGTCACGATCGCGGACATAGCGGGGGCGGACCTGCCGGTGGCGGTACGGGAGCTGGCGGCGGACCCGGCGTCCTGGGTGAACCCTTGAGCACGGGATGGCTGGTGGAGGGCTGGGGTGCGGGAGTGCCGGGTCCCCGACGGGTCGCCCGGCACGGGCGGGCGCGCTAGTCCCCCCGCGGGCCCTCTAGTCCCCCCACCCGCCCCTCCAACCGCTTCCGCACGATCCCCGGTCGCCCCCACAACCCCAGGATCTCGTTCGCCAGTTCCACGATCGCGAGGGGATCCTCGTCGCCCCGGGTCTCGACGGACGCGGCGAGCAGGGTGCGGGGGACCGCGTCCGCGCTCAGGAGGGTGCGCCAGTCCGCGGGGCTCAGTTCGAGGAATTCGAGGTGGGCGAGGGCGGCGATCTCCAACGGGTCCGCGAGGGTGCCGGGGTAGGCCGACAGGGAGCGCAGCCGGGGCAGCCCGAGGACCGGGGCCAGCGTCATGGGCGGCGCCTCCCAGCCGCCCAGGGAGAGAACCTCCAGGTCAGGATCGGCCGCCGCCTTCACCGAGGTGACGCCGTGGACATTGACGTAGGCCACCTCCGGGTGTTCCCGGCGGGGACCGGGGCGGCCCTTCGCGCGGCGGCCCTCCACCAGGTCCGTCAGCGAGTCCGCCAGCAACTCCGCGCCCAGGTACTCCTCGTGGCCGATCAGGATGATCTGGCCCAGGTGCCCGGCCGGGCCCGGCGTCAGATCCACCGCCAGACGGTCGCCGCCGCCGTTGTCGCCGAAGACCAGCCAGCCGGGGGAGCCGACCAGGCCCTGGACGGCGTCGCCGGGGCGGGTGACCGCCGCCTCCATCGCCGCGTGCGCCCAGGGGGCGGGCCGGGTCGAGGGTTCGGCCGCATAGAGCCCGGCGAGGGGGAGCAGCTCGCAGCCGACCGCCGTCGCCACCTCGTCGCCGGTGTCGTCCTCCCAGCGGGCCCTGGTCACCCGGTACAGAGCCCGGAGTTCGGGAGGCAGCGGCAGACCCAGGCGGGCTTCCGTCTCGGTCAGGGCCACCTCGGTCGCGGGGACGGCTTTCGGGAGGCGGGTGCGCAGGATGCGTTCCAGGGCCTCCGGGGACGCGGTGGGGGCGGGGGCCGCGCCGGGGCTCGGGGCGGGTCGCTGACGCCAGGGCAGGGGCAGCGCGTCCGGGACGAGGAGCAGTGTCCCGGGGTGCGGGGTGCCGATGCCCCCCTCCACCGCCGGGCTGCGGGCCAGCAGCCGGAGCACGGCCTCGCCGGTGGGGGAGATCCGCGTCGTGAACGAGATGTCGTCCACGCCCGCCTCGGCGAGCGCCGCCCGTACCCGCTCCACCGCCTCGTACTCGTCCCGGGTGTCCTCGATCCGGGCCGCGCGGCCCGGATCCGGGCGGGGGCGGCGGCTCGGCAGGCTCCAGTCGTCCCGCCCGATCCGGCCCGCCACCTGCCCGCCAGGGGCGGCCAGCCGCTCCGCGTTCGCCTCCCGCACCACCCGTAGCAGGGGCTCCCAGGTGGCGAAGTCATGAAGGGAACGGAGGGGCGCGGACGAGGCTGGCACGGGGGTCTCCGGAGGAACAGAGGCGAGGCGAGGAGGGGGGGAGCGGCTCCCGGCTCGCACCACCGTTCCCGGGAGCACCGTACCCGGGACCCGCTCGGCCGCCCCCTCACAGCCCTCCTGCCGCTCAGTCACAACCCTCGTGTCAGTCACCCACCCTCGTGTCGCTCAAAGCCCTCCCACAGAGACCCCGTCTACCGTCCGTCCCATCCCCGGCATTCCTACTCACCCGGTGGGAAAACCATGGTTGGGGGGACGAAGGAGGACCGCACACCCATGCGCACACTGATCCTGCTCGCCCTCGCGGGCTTCGGGGCCCAACTCGTGGACGGCAGCCTCGGTATGGCGTACGGGGTGACCTCGACCACCCTGCTGCTGGCTCTCGGCACCAACCCGGCCGCCGCCTCCGCCACCGTGCACCTCGCCGAGATCGGCACGACCCTGATGTCCGGGGCCTCGCACTGGCGGTTCGGGAACGTGGACTGGAAAGTCGTCGCCCGGATCGGTGTCCCCGGGGCCGTCGGCGCGTTCCTCGGCGCGACGGTCCTCTCCCGCCTCTCCACGGACATCGCCGCGCCCGTGATGTCCCTGATCCTGCTGGGCCTCGGCGCCTACGTCCTGACCCGGTTCACCCTGCGCGGCATCCCGCGCCGCCGGCTCGGCGCCCCGCTGCGCCGCCGCTTCCTCACCCCGCTGGGCCTGGTCGCCGGGTTCCTGGACGCGACCGGCGGGGGCGGCTGGGGCCCGGTCGGGACGCCCGCGCTGCTGGCGTCGGGCCGGATGGAGCCGCGCAAGGTCATCGGCTCGATCGACACCAGCGAGTTCCTGGTGGCGGTGGCTGCCAGCCTGGGCTTCCTCTTCTCCCTGGGCTCCCAGGGCATCGACTTCACCTGGGTCGCCGCGTTCCTCATCGGCGGGCTGCTGGCCGCGCCGCTCGCGGCCTGGCTGGTACGGCTGATGCCGCCGCGCATCCTGGGCTCGGCGGTCGGCGGCATCATCATCGTCACCAACGTCCGGACGCTGCTGAACAGCGACTGGCTGTCGGTGTCGGGCGGAACGGCCGCCCTCGTCTACGTCCTGGCCTACGCGCTGTGGGCCGCCGCGCTCACCTACTCGATCCGCGCGCATCTGCGGGAGCGGACCCTGACTGCCGACCCGGATCCGGACCCGGACCCGGTCGCGGAGGCGGGCGCCGCGCGCTGACGACGGCGACCGCTTCCGCGTACCCGTCGACTACTGGAGCAGCTTGGCGTCCGCCGCGATGAGCTTGGCCGCGTCCTTGGGGAGGCTGCCGGTGCGCCCGGCCAGCTCCGCGGTCTTGGCGAGGAGGGTGTACTTGCCCTTCGCCAGCTCGGAGAGGAGCAGGGCGACGGTGTTGTCCTTGCCCTTCGAGGTGAGGATCAGATGACCGAGGCCCGCCTGATCGGCCTTGACGGTGAAGGTGCTGGAGGCGGTGGCGGTCCCGGAGGCGCCGGTCGCCTTGACGGTCACGGTGTGCGTGCCCGCGCTCAGCGTCGTCAGGTCGAGGGTCTCACCTGCCTTGCGGGCGACTCCGTCCACGGTGATCTCGGTCGCGGTGGCGTGGTCGGCGTCGACGGCGAGGACCGGGCGCTGGGCGCGGTTCAGTACGGTGCCGTCGGCGGGGGAGGTGACGGCGACGGCGGTGGCCGGGGGCACCTGCTGGGCCTGGGCCTGGTTCCAGCCGGTCAGCTCGGTGGGCCGGTTGGTGATGATGGCGTCGACGCCGTACTTCTCGTACTGCTGCCACTTGGCGGAGGAGTCGATCGTCCACACCATGGTGGCGACCCCGGCGGCGTGCAGCTCCTTCACGACCTCCGGCCGGGCTTCCAGAGCCCCACCACTCGGGTTGTACGAGGTGAGTCCCAGCTCCTTGGCGACGGCGACGGGATCGGCGTCCAGGGCGCCGACGAGCAGACCGGTGGGCAGCTCGGGGGCGATCTCCCGCACCCACCGCAGATGGTCCTTGCTGAAGCTCTGCACGAAGACCCGCCCGGTCATCCGCTCGGCACGCACCACCTCGATGACCTTCGCGACCTGCTCCCTACTGTCCGCCCGCTTGACCTCAAGCAGCAGATTGCCGCCCCGGGTCCGCAGATCGGCGAGCTGCTGGGCCAGCGTCGGCACCCGCGCGCCGGTGAAGGTCGGCGCGAACCACGACCCCGCGTCCAGCGCGTCGAGCTGGGCGGCGGTGAGGGTGGTGATGTCACCGGTGCCGTCGGTGGTGCGGTCGACGGTGTAGTCGTGCATCAGGTAGGGGACGCCGTCCTTGCTGAGCTGGACGTCGTTCTCGATGAAGTCGGCGCCGCCGCGGCGGGCGATCTCCTGGGCCTGGAGGGTGTTCTCGGGGGCGGCGGAGGAGGCGCCGCGGTGCGCGATGACGGTCATCGGGGCGCCGTCGGCCCGAAGATACCCATTGTTGTCGAGCGCGGTCACCTTCACATCATCGAAGGACACCTTGGCCCCATTGACGACGAAGGCGAGACCGCCGTCGGTGGAGCGCTGGAGCTGGTTGGTGCGCATCAGCTGCTTGCCGTCGAGGAACCAGGCGGCCTGGTGGCCGTGCACCTCGATCCGGACCTTGACGTCCCGTCCGGTGGCGGCGGCCTGCGGCGCGGCGGCGGTGTTGGTGACATTCCAGGCGCCGGCCGGGTTGAGCTGGGCGAACTCCACACCGTTGGCGGCGGTGGAGCCACTGCGCAGGGTGGCGATCCACCACGGGGTGGCGCCGGACGCGGGCACGTCCAGCCCGAGGGCGAACCACCGGGTGGCCTCGTTCACGGACTCGAAGCGGGCGGTGGCCTCGAAGCGGTAGTTCTCCAGGTGGGAGCCGAAGGTGAGCTTCTTGGTCCCGGAGGCGGCGGTGCCGACCAGACGTCCGTCCTGCACCCGCCACTCACCGTCGATCGCCCGCCAGCCGGTGGGTATGGCCCCGGAGTCGAAGCCTTCGTTCACGACGACATCACCGGGCTCGACGGAGGAGTCCGCACTCGCGGAGGAGGCGAGCGGCAGCAGGAGCAGCGACCCGACAGCGGCGAGCGCGACACCGGCTCGGGTGGGTCTGGGCTTGTATCGGGGGTTTCGGAGGATCATGCCCGTGAAGGTAGGAGGGGAGATCGTCCGAGGGGCAACCGGAGGGTGGCCGGTTGGAGAACGCCCCGGTGGCCGGATGTCTCCGACGGCCGGGGCGCGCTGGGCTACCGCCCGAGGTGGGTGAGGAAGGCCGCCCAGGTGGTGGGGGTGAGGGCCAGTTGGGGGCCGGTGTGGCGGTTCTTGGAGTCGCGGACGTGGATGGTGTGCGGGCAGGTGGCGATCTCTACGCAGTCGTCGCCGTCACCGCCGCTGTGGCTGGACTTGCACCAGGAGGGCGCGACCTCGACGCAGTCGCCGTCGCCGCCGCTGCTGTAGCTCGACTTGTGCCAGGCGAGTGCGACTTCTACGCAGTCGTCACCTGATCCGCTGCTGTAGCTGGATTTGAACCAGGCGAGTTCGCTGGAGTTCATGGGCCTCCTCAGTTGCGTCAGCTGGTGAGGTGGGTGATGAAGGCTCCCCAGGTGCCGGGGGAGAGGGCCAACTGGGGGTCGGCCTGGCTCTTGGAGTCCCGTACGTGGATGGCGAATGGGCTGGTGGCGATTTCAACGCAGTCGCCGGAGGCGGTGCTGCTGTGGCTGGACTTGCGCCAGGACAGCGCGATCTCGACGCAGTTGTCGCCGGACGCGGTGCTGTAGCTGCTTCTGTACCAGGCGAGTTCGCTCGTGTTCATACGTCTCCTCGTCCTGTTCTCGACGAATCCGCCGTGCACGTCCGGTCCCGGGCGCCGATCGGTGCGGTACCCGGGGCCTATGGCGGTCAGTGGCCGACGTGGGTGATGAAACTGCCCCAGGTGTCAGGGGAGAGGGCCAGGTAGGGGCCGTCCTGGGTTTTGGAGTCCCGTACGTGGATGGCGTCTGGGCCGGTGGCGACCTCGATGCAGTCATCGCCGGAAGCGGTGCTGTAGCTCGACTTGAACCAGGCGAGTTCGGACGTGTTCATAGGGCTCCTCGCATCCGATGTAACAGGTTCACGGAGTCCTCAAGAGAGAGGGCCTGTGAACGCATCCTGGCATATCGCTGCTGGAGCACGCTCACGATCTTCCGGTCGGAGATCAACTGGCCGCTCTCCGGGGCTTCTGTGTAAGCAAACCACCGATTTGCAGGGGTTTCCAGGAGCCGCTTGGGGCCGTGGAGTCCCGAATGGGACTCCTTCGTCAGCGGCATGATCTGAACTTCGACGTTGCGTTGCCCTGCGATCTCCAGTACGTGGTCGATGAGTGCCCGCGTGACGTCGACGCCACCAGTGCGCCGCAGAAACAGGTGCTCTTCGAGGAGAAAGCTGAACGCCGTGTTCGGCCTCTCCCGCAACAGCAGTTGCCGCTTGGCGCGGGCCGCCAACTGCGCCTTCATCTGCTCGTCTGTCAGAGGGGGTAGTGCGTCGACACACAAGCGTCGGGCGTACGCCTCCGTCTGCAACAACCCCGGAATCAAGCGGCATTCGTAGGTGTACAGCGTGATCGCCTGACTCTCCATTCGAGCCCACTGACGAAACCACGCCGCCAGTCCTGGCTGCCGAGCCACGTGCTCCAGGGCCCTGCGCAACGCCCCCGTGTTACCCAGTGCGTCCTCTGCCCGCTCCACATACTCCGGGTCCGGCAACCGGCGGCCCAGCTCCACAGACGCCACCGTGTGCTTCGAGAACTGCACCAGCTCCGCGAACTCCTCCCTGCTCAGTCCCGCGTGTTCCCGCAATGCCTGGTGCACCGCGCCGAACGTCCGCATACTGTCCGAGGATTCCGGCTCACCGCCCGCCCCCGCCGTCGCCCCAACCCCATTGCTGTCGCTCACCGTTGGCCACCTTTCGCATGCGCCACCCCGACCACAGCATCGTTACGGGACGTGACCGGTACTGTCCAGAGCGTGAGCGCGTACGCTGCGGCAGCGTACGTGGCTTCTGGCTGGTTAAGTCGGGTTCGGCGCCGTCACATTGGGCCCATGCAAACCCCCCTCGCCCCCCAGCCCCCCGTCACCGTACGTGTGTTCGCCGAGCGGATCATCGCCACCCCCCGAGGCGCGCGCCTCGCCCGATTCCTCGCGCTCACCCGGCTCGACATCTGGGGGATCCCCCGCCGCTCCGACCTCTCCGAACGGATCGGGCTGATCGTCGCCGAACTCGCCGCCAACGCCGTCACCCACGGCCGCGTCCCCGGGCGGGACTTCGAGCTGCGGCTGTCCGTCGTGACCGGCAGCGTACGGATCGAGGTCACCGACACCCGCGGCGACGGCCGTCCGCCAGGACCCGGGCAGCTCCAGGCCCCGGACGCGCTGGACGAGTCCGGGCGCGGGCTGCTGCTCGTCGCCGAGATGGCCGACCGCTGGGAGGTACTGGACCGGCCACCCGGCAAGACCGTACGCGCCGAGGTCGACGTCCCCGGCTGGCTCCGTCTCTTCGGCCTGCCCGACCCGCGTAGGCTCGGCGGCCATGAACAGACGCCGTCGCAAGAAACTGTCGGCCCGGCTGGTCCGGGCGGCGATGCAGGGTGACCCCGCTACGGCCACCCGGCTGCTGCGCGCGGGAGCCGACCCGAACCACCCCGGCCCCGACGGCACCACCCCGCTCTACGCCGCCTCCGTCCAGGACGAACCCGCCGTCGTCCGCGCCCTGCTCGCCGCCGGCGCCCACCCCGACGCCGAGAGCGCAGCCCCCGGCGCCGAGGGCACCCCGCTGTGCGCGGCGGCCTGCTGGGGCCATACCGGCGTCGTCCGCGAGTTGCTCGCCCACGGCGCCGATCCCGGGCTCAGGGAGGACGCCGGAACCGGCCGCACCCCGCTGGAATGGGCGCTGGCCGGGCCGTATCCGGAGACCGCCGAGCTGCTCCGCGCGCCGTCAGTCCCCCCGCTGAACCCCGACCGTCAATGACCCCCGGTACCCCGACCCCAGCGGGGCCAGGGTCAGCAGGCCCGAGACCGCGCCGCCGCCGTCGTAGAACTGGTCGTCGTCCAGGGCCGTACGGCTGCCGTCGTTGTCCGCGTACGCGGGCCCGGTCGACACCTCCGCCGTGATGTCCTCGGGGAAGAACAACTGGCCCGTGTGGAGTTCCTGGCCGCCCTCGAAGGAGTCGTCGTCGGTCAGTTCCACCTCCGTGTGCACCTTGATGTGGATATGCACACAGCGATCCCCGTACCAGCCCGGAAAAACCGTCGTGAACTCCGCCGCGCCCTGCGCGTCCGTGCGCAGCCCGCCGCGCAGGAAGCGGCCGTTGTCGGGGCCGTCATGGCCGTTCGCGCCGACGAAGCCCGAGTACTCGCCCAGCGCGTCGCAGTGCCACAGCTCCACCATCGCGCCGGACAGCGGGACGCAGGAGTCCGCGTCCACCACCGTCAGGGCCACCCGCAGGGGCACACCCTCCCTGTCCTCACTGATGTCCGCCCGGACCAGCGCGCCTTCCAGGTGGTACGGGCCCTCCGTCATCTCCCGGGTGAGGGTGCAGACGACCGGGGTCGCCGAGGAGGAGGGGGTGGAGGAAGGGGTGGGCTGTGAGCTTGGCGGGGGTGTTTCCGCGGGTTGCGGGTCGGCGGTGCCGCCGCCGTCGTCCGTCGTGCAACCCGCCGCCACCAGCGCCACCGCCGCTGTCGTACCGGTCGCGATCAGTACCGTCCGGCGGGTGGGTGCGGGGCTTCCCGAAGTATGTGCCATGACCATAGGACCGTATAGGAACAAACTGTCGGCAACCTGTCGGGAACATAGCGAACATCAACCCGCGTTCGGCCAGCCCGCGGCCGGGGACAGCCCGTTGGTGCCCCGCACCTGCGCCGCCGTCAGCCCGCCGTGCGCCGGCACCCCGGGCGGGGTCAGCCCACCACCACCGGACACCGGCATGGCCATCGGCGGCGCCACCACCGCAGCCGCCGCAGGCACCGGTACCTGCATCGGTACAGGTACCTGCATCGGCTGCTCCGCCGCCGGAGGCAACCGCAACCCGGCCCCGTTCGTCGCGCTCACCAGGCGGTCGACCGCCGCCGTTCCCGAGCTGTAGCCCATCCCGCCGGACTGGTCCGGCACGGCCGCCGCTCCCCGTCTCGTCGTCCCGTACAGCACCTGCTCCAGGCCGGACACCAGGCGGCGGACATCGACCTGCGGGCGCACCACGAGCCGCAGAAAGCGGCTGGACGAACCGATCTTGTTGCCGCACTCGCGCACCAGGATGCGGTGCTCGGTCAGCAGCCGGTCCCGGACGACCGTGCCCTCCGCGCCCACCGGGAGCCGGACGAAGAGGAAGTTGCCCTGGGAGGGGTACACCGTCAGGCCGGGGAGGGAGGAGAGCCCGCTCGCCATGTCGAGGCGGTCGCGGCGGACCTGGTGCAGGCTCTGCGCGTACTCGGGGCCGTGCTCCCTCAGCATGAAGACCACATACTCGGCGAAGGAGTTCAGGTTCCACTTCGGCAGCATCGCGCGGACCTTGCCCGCGAGGGCCGGGTTGGCGACCAGATAGCCGAAGCGGATGCCGTGCAGGCCGAAGTTCTTGCCGAGGCTGCGCAGCACGATGACATTGGGGCGGATCATCGCCTCCTGCACCACGCTCGGTTCCGCCTCCGCGTCCGCGAATTCGAGGAAGGACTCGTCGATCACCACCAGATCGCGGTCCGCCATCGCGTCCATGAACTGCACGATGGCGTGCTTGTGGAGGAACCCGCCGTCCGGGTTGTTCGGGTTGCAGAGCACCGCGACCCGGGTGTTGCGGGCCCGGATGAAGTCCGCGTACTGCGCCAGGTCCAGGGCGAAACCGCTGGACTCCTGGAGCGGGAACATGTCCACCCGCTTGCCGGTCTCCATCGGCTGGTCGGTCCAGCGGCCGAAGGTGGGGACGGGGATCGCGAGGGACTCCCGGACGAGGAGATGGTCGATCCAGGTGATCAGCTCCGTGGAACCGTTGCCCATCGCCACGCACTGCGGGGGCAGATGGAGGAGGCTGCACAGCTCGGCCGTGATGGTGTCGGCGCCGCTGGGGTAGTACGTGATGATCTCGCGGAGCCTCGCCGCCATCTCGTCGAACATCCCGGGGGTCGGGAAGTACGGATTGCAGGGGATGCAGAAGTCCACCGGCCCGGCACCCTCGCCGCCGCCCTCACGCGTCAGCGCCGCCATCGACGGGCTGTGTGCCGCGGTACCGCGGAACAGCGAGGTGACGTTGTCAGCCAAAGCGACCTCCGTGGGGGCGGGCCCGGCGGGGACGACCGGGCCCGCTCGATCTGGGTGGCCCGCGCGAGGGGGAGCGCGGGCCGCCCATAGATACGGGGGGCGGAACGGGGGCGTTCAACAGTTGTGAGAGAAGTGTGATGCCGGAGGTGAAGTCTGGGGGTGGTGCGTTGTATTGGACCAGGTCAGGGGGGTGGGGGTGGCAGGGGCGGTAGGGGGCCTGTGGGTGGGGGTCCGGTCGGCCGGGGTGGGAGCGGGCCGGTGGGTGGGGGTCCGGTCGGCCGGGGTGGGAGCGGGCCGGTGGGAGGGGGCGGGAGCGGGCCCGTCGGCGGAGGCGGGAGCGGGCCGGTGGGCGGAGGCGGGAGCGGGCCGCTCGGGGGTGTCGGCCTCGTCCCTGCCCGTCGCGGCGGGCGCCGGATCGAGGGCTGCGGTCGCTGCTCGGCCTGCCGGACGGCCTCGGCCGCCTCCCGTACGGTGATCCTCGCCAGCTCGATCGAGTCCCTCTGGTCGGAATCGGCGTCCGATCCCTGGGCGGTCAACGACGCGGCTAGCTCGGTCAGTTGCTCCTCCAGGGACTGGAGATGGCGGCTGAGCACGGCGGGGCCTTGCGCCCCCATGGAGACGGCCGTCGTCTCCGCGGCGAGCTGCGCCCGCTCGTTCGCCAGGAGCAGGGGGCGGCGATGACCCCCGCGGTGCACGGCCACCGGATCGATGCTGTCGAGGACCTGTCCGACCTTGACGACCAGATCGTCGGCGAGGAGTGCGAACACCGCGGCCGGCGACAGCCGGCGTACGCCCCCCTCGATGCGCTCGGCGTGCGCGTAGCCCTGTTCCGCGACGGAGGCCACTTGCCGGAGAGCCACCTCCAACTGCTCCTCCGTCATCATCCAGTCCAGGTGCCCGGGGTTGCTCATCGCCTCGTCCGTGGCGTACGAGCGCAGTTCGAGGAGGGTCAGGGGATGGGCGAGGTTGCCCTTGTCGTTGTCGAGCGGGTAGTCGGCCATGCCGAACACCGCCGTCTGCCCGATGGTGCGTCCGTCCTCGGTGCTGCCGCGCAGGGCGGTCCGGAGGTAGTCCCCCGTGCGGATGTCGTCGACCGTCTCGTCCAGGAACGACCGGGTGGCGAACTGCTCCCTGTCGATCCTGCCGCCGTTGAAGAGGTAGGCCATCTCGCGCAAGGAGTCCTCGAAGTCCTCGGAGATGATGTTGTCGTGGTTCGCGAAGAACGCGGCGACCTCCGGGCGCAGCGCGGTGCGTACCTGGGCGAGGGGTACCCGGGACGCCACATGCAGCCAGTTCTTGGCCAGTGAGTTACTGCCCGCTTCCTTGGAGGCGGGGAGGGCGGCGACCTGGCTGAACACCAGCATCGCGTACCCGTGGACCTCGGCCAGCCCGGGGATCTCGGTCAGGAAGGCGGTCTGCTCCGGGCTCACGGGCCGCCCGATGTACTTCGAGGCGAACTCCGCCGCGACATTGTCCGCGAAGCTGCGGCCCAGCATGGACAGCACCATCAGAGTCTGCAACTGGGGAGACAGATGGGCCGCCGCCAGGTCGAACATCCGGGTCAGTCCGGCGGGCGGCACGCCGATGGTGATCTGGGTGTAGACGGGGTGGGCGGGGCCCGGCAGCGCGGGATACACGGGCACGTCCATGTAGTCGAACTGAAGGGTCCAGCCGGGCTCGTCCTTCAGCAGATCCTCCAGCAGGATCGTTTCGCCGCGCTCATTGGTCTTTTCGAGGAGCCGGCGGGTGTGGAGGTAGTGCCTGATCCCTTCGTCCAGCGAGAGCTTGCCGCGCTCTCCCGGCAGATGTCCCAGCGCGGGTGTGACGACCTCGGTGATCGGATGCGGCTCCTCCGTGCCCTGCTGTCCCGTGGCGGCGTACGCGCCCTGGGGCGAGGAGTACAGCTTGCCGTCGACACCCCGGTAGAACGGGTGCTTGTCGATGACGATCCGCGTCCCTGACTCATGCTTCGCGAGCGCGGGCTGCTCGTTCCCCTCCGGGATCTCCATCCGGTGCTGGACCTCGCCCTCGAAGCCGATTCCCCCATAGGCGTTCGTCGAGGGAGGGTCGGTGAGGGCGTGGGCGAGGGTGTGATCGGGCGTGGCCGGGAGAGCGTCGGGCAGCACCCGCCCCTCGGCGGTGAGGACGACGGCACGCGTGCCGGAGGGGAACGGGGTGGGCGGCGACTGGCTGATCAGGGGCCGGTTCCCGCCCGGTTGCAGCTCCACCCAGCGGGCCCCGGAGTCGGTGGAGTCCACCTGACGGACGGCGTAGGCGTGGCCCATGTCGTTGGGGCGGCTGCTCAGCACGAGCGCGGTGGCACCCTCGCCCGCCGTCCTCAGCGCCCGGGTCAGGGTGTCCCAGGAGGTGACGGGCGCCCAGCCGGGTCCCCCGGCCAGCCGCTGATCGGTACGGCCGGTGCCGACGTTGATGTCGTCCGCGGTCCCGGCGGCCCGCGCCCCGCTGCCCGGCAGCAGCGAGCCCGGCCGCCCGAAGTCGTCACGACCGCCGGTCGTCCGGTACGTCTCCCGCACGAACCGTTCGAGACGGATCACGCAGTCCACCAGCCGCACCCGGCCGTCCGCCGCCGCGTCCGGGTCGGGGGTGGCCTTCCCGGCCTCCCGGAACTCGGCCACCACCTTCTCCGCGGTCGCCTGGAGTTCCCGCTCCGCGGCCGTGTGCGCCACCCACTCGGTGTCGCGGGTGGAGTCGTCGAAGAGGGCCGTGAGCAGCGCGGTACGGAGTTCCTCCCGGGCCGGTGCGGGGGCCTGGCGGGCATGGCCGCCGCCGTGCGCGGTCCCGGAGTCCGTGAGGAGGTCCGGCCGGACGGTTCCGCCGGGGGCGATGACGACGGCGAGGGCGTCCCCGGGGGTGGGGCGGGGCTGCTGTGCGGTGACGGTGACGCGGGGGCCGCCGTCCGCCCCTGCCTCGACCCAGCGGACCCCGGTCTCGGTGCGATGGGCTGCGTAGGCGGGGCCGGGGGCGTCGGTGCCCTGGGTGAGGACGAGGGCGGTGGTGCCGGGTTCGGCGGTACGCAGGGCGGTGGTGACGGTGTCGAGGGAGGGGATGGGGGTCCAGCCGGGGCGGGAGTTGGGGGTGGGGGTGGGCGTGGAGGTGGGTGTGGGGGTAGTGGCGGGGGTGGGGCGTTGGTCGGCTCGCCCGGTGCCGGTGGCCGGGGCGGGGGCTGTGGTCGTGGTCGTGGTGGGGCCCGTGCCGGGCCGGGGCTGGGTCTGGTCGCCGTTCTGGAAGAGGTCCAGGGTGTGCGCGGGGTGCAACTGGAGGGTCAGGCGCTCCAGCAGCTTCAGACCGTCGGGGCGTTCGCCGCTGCCGCCGTCGTCCGGTCGGAGGGTGTCCACGGCTGTGCGCAGTCCCTCGTCGTCGAGGACGGGACCGGGCGGGAGGATCTCGTCGCCGAGGTCGGTCGCGTCCGTGGTGTCCGTGGTGTCCGTGGTGGCGGAGTCCTCGGAACGCCAGGAACGGATGCTGGTGTTGTCGGACTGGGCGTCGTCCAGCACCAGCTCCCTGTCCGTGCTGGTGGTCTGGTCCGTGGTCGGGCCGGGGGCCATGTCCGGCACGAGGATGTTGAAGAGATCGTCGGCGGTGCTGGTCGTGGGGCGGTCGGTGCCGGAGCCCTGGCCGGGCGGATCGGAGGGGGAGCGCTCCCAGGTGGCGCGGCCGGGGTCGCCGGAGGAACGGAAGTCACCGGAGGGTCGGGGGTCACCGGTGGGCCGGGGGTCGCCGGGGGCGCGGAGGTCACCGGAAGAACGGACGTCACCGGGGGAACGGACGTCACCGGGCGAGCGGACGTCACCGAAGGAGCGGACGTCACCGAAGGAGCGGGGGTCACCGGGGGAGCGGAAGTCACCGAAAGAGCGGAGGTCGCCCGAGGCGCGGGGGTCACCCGACCGGTCGGGGGACATCACCGGAGTGTCGAGGCGCGGCCCCCCGGTCAGCAGGTCGTCCGCGTTCTCCGGCGTGCCCCCGCTCACCCGGTCGCCGCCGCCCTGCTGCCACGCCCCGGGGTCGCCGGAGCCGTTCCCGCCGACCACCGGTACCGGCGTCGGCGGCTCGATGTCGATCAGCGGAGCGTTCAGCACCGTGGGCGTGAGAACCGGCATGCCCGGGACGTCGAAGGTGTCGGTGGCGATCAGCAGATCGGGCATGGTCGGTAGGACCGGTACCGGCGCGGCTCCGCCCCCCGTGGCGAGCGTGCTGACATCGATGTTGGAGACGTTCCCGGCACCCGAGTTCACCGGTGCCGGGGCGGGCACGGTCCCGTCGTCCCCGCTCATCGCGGAGAGGAGCCCGACCCGTTCCAGGTCCGGATCCTGGTCCGTGCCCAGCCGCAGGCCGTTGCCCAGACCCATGCCCAGGCCCGTGCCCAGGTCGGGCAGCATCGGACGGAACTTCCCGGCCAGCCAGTCCCCGGCCGCGTTGAAGCCGTCCGCTGCCCGCTCACTCGTCATCGACCACAGGAACCCGCCACCGCTGACACTGAACTGCCGCAAGGCGATGGCGTTGTAGAGCAGCTCCGAGCCGACCCCGATGACCCCGTCACCGATGCCGTGCAGGGTGAACGACAGCACCTTGCCGCCCAGGTTGTGCGTCCCGAACGCGTCCGCCACCGAGGTGGACATCGCCCGCGTCACATCGTCCCCGAACAGATCCGTGAACCGCCGTTCGTCCAGGACCGTGCGCAGCGCGCCCCCCAGCCCCGCGTTCGGCAGATCGTCCAGGAAGGTGCGCGCCCAGTCCGACCCCAGGGTCCGCGCCGGATCGCCGCCGCCGAGGTCGTCGCCGAACCGGCGGGCGAACAGTTCGCCCATGTCCCTGGTGAACGCGTCGCCCACCGCGTCCAGGTCGGCGCCCCGCACGAGCAGATTGCTCACCTGGGTGACCCGGTCGGTGAAGCCCCGCGCGAACACCTCGTCCGCACCGGTTCCGGTACCGGGCAGGCCGCCGCCGGTGAAACCGCCCGGGTCGTCCCCGGGCCGGGTCGGCGGCAGCGGCTTCGGGCCCCCGCCCACCGTGCCGTCCGCAGCGTCGTCGGCCACGTCGTCCGCCGCGTTCCTCGTCAGGTTCTTCGGACCCGGCCGATTCGCCAGCGCATTGTTCAGGCCACCGAAGAGACGGTCCCCTGCCCCTTTGTTCATTCGCTTGAGAACGTTCTGCGCCAGCCACGACGCCGCGAACTGCACCGGCACAGCGACGAATCCGGCCACCGCCCCGAAGGCGACCGCCTGCGTCAGATAGGTGCTGCCCTTCCTCGTCACCAGCCCCTGCCGGGCCAGCATCCACTGCGCGAGGCGGTCCATGGCCACCGCGAGGCCGATCTGGATGATCTGCTGCGAGGCGATCGCCGCCACCACCCTGAAGACCAGGCTGTTCAGAATGTTCCGGTACAGCGCCCGCAGCATCGCCTGCCGCACCATCGCGCCGAACGGGTTCCAGATCGCCATCACGAACGTCAGCGCGAACTCCAGCAGGAACATGCCGAGCTGGAGCAGGATCATCAGATTCGTGTATTCGACCTGGTAGGCGGCCTCCTCCGAGTAGTCCCCCAGCTCCTTGGCGGCGTCGCGCAGCCCCTCCAGCGCCGACCGTCCCTCGGGCGAGGCCAGCGTCAGCATCGCCTCCCAGTAGGCGTCGGAGAACTGCCCGTTCGACTGGTCCGACACCGACTGTGCCACCCGCACCACCAGTTCCTGCACCTGCATGAGCTGCTCCTCCAGCTCCCGCTGCGGGACGACCAGAAACGCGCGCATCAACGCCGGGTCGGCGTCCGGCATCTGCTGGCCGGTCAAGGCCAGAAAGAGACCGTTGAGTGCGTCCGAAGCCATGCCAGGAAGCGTACTTCCGGCCCGGCGTCAATCCCCTGTGCAGTGAACAAACGTATCCGAACCGGCAGTCCGCTTCGCCCGAAAGGGTAATGAAGGTGGAGTTTCAGCCATCCGAGGGCCAAAAGGGAGGACGTGCGGCGCCCCGTACCGCCCACCGACGGCTTCACCCCGTCCCGCCCCCCGACTTCCGTGCCCCCGTCACGCCCCCAGCTCCCTCGCCCCCCACAACGTCCTCACCCGTCACGCACTCACGCCCCCACCCTCCGTTTGTTCCACACGTCGAACCCCACCGCTGCCAGCAGCACCAGCCCCTTGATCACCTGCTGCCAGTCCGTGCCGATGCCGACCAGGTTCATCCCGTTGTTCAGCACCCCGAGGACCAGACCGCCGATGATCGCGCCGAGGACCGTGCCGACCCCGCCGCTCATCGACGCGCCGCCGATGAAGGACGCGGCGATGGCCTCCAGTTCGAAGTTGAGGCCCGCCTTGGGGGAGGCCGCGTTGAAGCGGGCCGCGAAGACCAGGCCCGCCAGGGCGGCCAGCACGCCCATGTTGAGGAAGACCAGGAAGGTGACCTTCCGGTCCTTCACCCCGGACAGCTTGGCGGCCGGGAGGTTGCCGCCGATGGCGTAGATGTGCCGTCCGACGACCGCGTTGCGCATCACGTACCCGAAGCCGACCAGCAGCGCGCCCAGGATCAGCAGCACGATCGGGGCGCCTTTGTAGCTGGCCAGGAGGAGGGTCAGGGTCAGGATCGCCGCCGCCAGGGCGACCAGTTTGAGCAGGAACAGATTGCGGGGCAGCACCTCCAGGGAGAACTCCTGCTGGCGGCGGCGGTCCCGGGTCTCCTGGTGGACGACGAACGCGATCAGCGCCAGGCCCAGGAGCAGGGTGAGGTTGTGGTAGTTGGTCTCGGGGCCGGTCTCCGGGAGGAAGCCGTTGGCCACCTTCTGGAGGCCCTGGGGGAACGGGCCCAGCGTCTGGCCCTCCAGGAAGATCTCCGTCAGCCCCCGGAAGATCAGCATCCCGGCGAGGGTCACGATGAACGACGGGATCCCGCCGTACGCGATGAAGAACCCCTGGATCGCGCCCGCCACCGCGCCCATCGCCAGACACAGCAGCGCCGCCACCGGCCAGGGGAGGTCCCCCCGGACCATGAACACCGCCGCCATCGAGCCGATGAACGCCGTCAGCGAGCCGACCGACAGATCGATATGACCGGCGATGATCACCAGCATCATCCCGATCGCCAGGATCAGGATGTAGCTGTTCTGGAGCACCAGGTTGGACACGTTGCGGGGCAGCAGCAGATCGCCGTCCGTCCAGACCGCGAACAGCGCGACGATCAGACCGAGCGCGAACAGCATGCCGTACTGGCGCGTATTGCGGCGCAGTCCGGCCATCAGCAGCCGGGCGATGTCCGTGCTCATCCGGAGACCTCCGTGTCCTGCGTGTCCTGCGTGTCCTGCGTCTTCTGCGTGGCCCCCGGGGCTTGTGCGTCCTGCGTGGCCCCCGTGTCTTGGGTCATCCGGCGCATCAGGGCTTCCTGGGTCGCCGCCGAGCGGTCGAACTCGCCGGTCAGCCGGCCGCCCGCCATCGTGTAGACGCGGTCGCACATCCCGAGCAGCTCGGGCAGTTCGGAGGAGATGAAGAGCACCGCCCGGCCCTCGGCGGCCAGCCGGTCGATGACCGTGTAGATCTCGTACTTGGCGCCGACATCGATCCCGCGCGTCGGTTCGTCCAGAATCAGGACATCCGGCTCCGCGAAGATCCATTTGCTGAGGACGACCTTCTGCTGATTGCCGCCGGACAGCTTCCCCACCGGCTCGAACACGGTCGGCGCCTTGATGTTCATCGAGGTGCGGAACCCCTCGGCGACCTGCCGCTCCGCGTGCTCGTCCACCACCCCGTACCGGGCCACCCTGCCCAGCGCGGTCAGGGAGATGTTGCGGTGGACGGTGTCGATCAGATTCAGCCCGTAGTGCTTGCGGTCCTCGGTGACATACGCGATGCCGTGCCGGACCGCCTCCGCCACCGTCCGGGTACGGATCCGGCGGCCGTCCTTGAGAACGGTTCCGGAGGCGTGCCGGCCGTAGGAGCGGCCGAAGACGCTCATCGCCAGTTCGGTGCGGCCGGCGCCCATCAGACCGGCGATCCCGACGATCTCGCCGCGCCGCACGGTCAGCGACACCCCGTCGACCACTTTGCGCCGCTGGTCGATGGGGTGGTGCACGGTCCAGTCGCGGATCTCCAGCGCCGGTGCCGCGTCCGCCTCGGGGATGTGCGGGGTGCGTTCCGGGAACCGGTGCTCCAGGTCCCGGCCGACCATGCCGCTGATGATCCGGTCCTCGGTGGTCGCCGGGTCCTTCACATCGAGGGTCTCGACGGTCCGGCCGTCGCGCAGGACGGTCACCGAGTCGGCGACCCGGCGGATCTCGTTCAGCTTGTGCGAGATGATGATGGAGGCGATGCCCTGGCGCTTCAAATCCAGCATCAGATCCAGGAGTTGGGAGCTGTCCTCGTCGTTGAGGGCGGCCGTGGGCTCGTCCAGGATCAGCAGTCGCACCCGCTTGGACAGCGCCTTGGCGATCTCCACCAACTGCTGCTTGCCGACGCCGATATCGGCGACCCGGGTGTCCGGATGGTCGCCGAGCCCGACCCGGCGCAGCAGCCCGGTGGCGTGCCGCAGGGTCTCGGTCCAGCTGATGATCCCGCGCCGGGCGTGCTCATTGCCGAGGAAGATGTTCTCCGCGAGCGACAGATACGGTACGAGTGCCAGTTCCTGGTGGATGATCACGATGCCGTGCCGCTCACTGGCCCGGATGTCCCGGAACCGGCACACCTCCCCCGCGAAGAGGATCTCCCCGTCGTAGCTGCCGTGCGGATGCAGCCCCGACAGCACCTTCATCAGCGTCGACTTCCCGGCGCCGTTCTCCCCGCACAGGGCGTGCACCTCGCCCGCCCGGACGGTGAGGGTGACATCCGACAGCGCTCTGACGCCGGGGAAGGACTTCCCGATCGCCCGCATCTCCAGAACGGGTGGCGGTCCCGCCGGTTCCCCCGCCCCGCGCCCCGCGCTCATGTCAGATCGCTCTCGCTGAGGTAGCCCGAATCGACGACGACCTCCCGGTAGTTGGCCTTGTCGACGCCGACCGGCTCCAGCAGATACGAGGGCACGACCTTGGCACCGTTGTCATAGGTCTCGGTGTCGTTGACCTCGGGCTCCTCGCCGGCCAGTACCGCGTCCACCATGTTCGCGGCGACCTTCGCCAGCTCCCGGGTGTCCTTGTAGACGGTCATCGTCTGCTCGTCGGCGATGATCGACTTCACCGAGGCGACCTCGGCGTCCTGGCCGGTCACCACCGGCAGCGGCTTGTCCGCCGAGCCGTAGTCGTCCGACTTCAGGGCGGACAGGATGCCGATGGAGATGCCGTCGTAGGGCGAGAGCACGGCGTCGACCCGCTCGCTCTGGTAGGCCGAGGTCAGGATGTCGTCCATCCGCTTCTGCGCGGTGCCGCCGTCCCAGCGCAGGGTGGTGACCTGGTTCAGCGCGGTCTGGCCGGAGCGGACGACGAGTTGCTTCTTGTCGATATAGGGCTGGAGGACGTTCATGGCGCCCTGGAAGAAGTAGCGGGTGTTGTTGTCGTCGTTGGAACCGGCGAACAGCTCGACGTTGAAGGGCCCCTTCGACTCCCCGCTGTCCAGGCCGAGCCGCTCGACGATGTAGCCGCCCTGGAGTTCGCCGACCTTCTCGTTGTCGAAGGAGGCGTAGTAGTCGACGTTCTCGGTGCCGAGGATCAGCCGGTCGTAGGAGATCACCGGGATATCGGCGTCCTCGGCCTGCTGGAGGACATTGCCGAGCGACTTGTTGTCGATGGCGGCGACGATCAGGGCGTCCACGCCCTGGGTGATCAGATTCTCGATCTGCGAGACCTGCTGGTCGGGGTCGTCCTCGCCGAACACGAGCCTGGTCTCGTACCCCTTGTCCTCAAGGTTCTTCACCACGTTGTCGCCGTCGGCTATCCAGCGTTCGGAGGACTTGGTGGGCATCGAGACACCGATGGTGCCGCCTCCGGCGCCGTCCGCGCCCTCCTCGCTGCCGCCCTCGGCGGACTGGCCGCAGGCGGTCAGGGTGAGGGAGAGGGCGAGCGAGGCGGAGGCGGCGAGGGTGGGGAGTGCGGCTCTGCGGTTGCGCATGGTCATCTTCCCTTGCGTCGCGGCATGGCTGCCGTGTCGGACAGTGGGGCGGGAGAGCGCTGAACCATGGGGCGGCCCGGACCGTGCCGGACCTGAGTGTGTGGGATTCTGTTTGACTCCGTCGCCTTCTGTGAAGGGGGCGCGGGGCAAGCTTTACGAACATGTGTCGAAGGGGCGGGGCGGCGGCCCCGGGGCCGTCAACGCCCCCTTCTCGCCCCTCTCCTGGCCCGTCTCCTCGCCCCCGGGTTCGCCCCCTCGTCGCCCCTCTTGGCGCCTCTTCCCGCCTCTTCCCGGCTCTTCCCACAGAACTTTCACAGCGCGGCCTAGGAACCGGACCGTCGCGGAACCTAACCTTCCCCGCGTCATGGATTACTGCCACCCGTGCCGAAGACACCTCAACGGCGCCCTCACCTGCCCGGGATGCGGCACCCCGGCGCGGTACGACGCCGGTCCGCCCCTCGGGGACGCGCACGCCCCGGAGGGCGAGGAGCCGCACCGCGACGGCCCTTCCCCGCGCGCCGCGCGCCGCGCCGCCCCGAGCCGACGGGACCGCAAGGCCGCCGCCCATCGCCGCAGGCGCCGCCGGGCGTTGTTCGCCGGGGCCGGTTTTCTGCTGGCCGCCGGTGGCCTCAGCCTGGCCGAACTCGGCGTCGACGGCTCGGGAGCGGACCCCAGGCCCGCGGTCGCGGGGGACGACACGGCGAACGGAGAGCCGTCCGGCACGCCGACCGGCGCCGGGGAACCGACGGCGGTGCCCGCCGGGTCGCCCTCGGACACCGGGTCGCCGTCGGCCTCACCCTCGGAGTCGCCCTCCGCCTCCCCGGAGGAGAGCTCGGCGCCCCCGACCAAGGACGCGCACACCGCCGACCCCGGGGACACGGTCCCCATCGTCAACCCCACGACACCCGGCGAGCCCTCGTCCCGGCCCACCGCCGCACCCCCGCCCGACGACCCACCGGACCCGACCCCGGAGCCGACCCCGACGAGGACCTGCGAACGCTTCCTGTGGTGGTGCGCTTAGCGGCGGTCGCCCAGCGACTGGCGTCCAGCCCCACCGCGAGCCCCAGGGCTGCGGCCCAGCCCGGTGCAAGCACCAGGGCCGGGGTACTGGGCCCGCGCCCGGCTCCCCGCCACCATCCGGCACTGGGCCGGCGCCAGCGCCCGGTGGTCGGCGCTGGGTCAACGCCCGGCGCCCGGCATCGCGTCAGCGCCCGATGTGGCACCAGCGCTCAGCTCAGCGCCAGCACCCGGTACTGGGCCAGTACCCGGCCCCGCGCTACCACCCGGCACCGGCACCGCGTCAGCGCCCGGCCTTCAGCACTGGGCCAACGCCCTGCACTCGGCGCCCGGCCCCGCGCCAGCGCCCGGCGCGGCACCAGCACTCGGCTTAGCGCCAGCGCCTGGTACTGGTCCAGCGCCCGGTCCCGCGCGGCACCTGGCACCGGCCCCGCGCCAGCGCCCAGCGCGGCACCAGCACTCAGCTCAGCGCCAGCATCCGGTACTGGGCCGGTACCTGGCCCCGCGCCCCCGCCCGGTACCGGCTCCGCGCCAGCGCCCGGCGGTCGGCGCTGGGCCAACGCCCGGCGCCCGGCCCCGCGCCAGCGTCCGACGCGGCGCCAGCGCCCGGCACCGGGTCAACGCCCGCATCCGGTACCCAGTCCAGCGCCTGACGCCCTGCGCTGGGCCAACGCCCTGCACCCGGCGCCCGGCCCGCGCCAGCGTCCGACGCGTCACCCAGCACTCGGCCCAGCGTCAGCGCCCGGCGCCCGGCACGCGCCAGCGTCCGACGCGGCACCCAGTACCCGGCCCAGCGCCAGCGCCCCCCACCCGCCACCGTGCCAACCCCCGCCACCACGCCAGCGCCCCCCACCCGCCACCGTGCCAACCCCCGCCACCACGCCAGCGCCCCCCACCCGCCACCGTGCCAACCCCCGCCACCACGCCAGCGC